>JANNYI010000131.1:0-14692 GCA_031410015.1 Betaproteobacteria bacterium
CCAAACAAGCGCGTTAACAACTCGGGTTCGCGATCGGGGTGATTCCGCAACTCGTCGAGTATTAGGCGGTCCATCAGCCGCGTCAGCAGGGGATCGGGTGCGTGCCCGAACACCGCCTCGCCGCTGCGCAGCGCTTCGCCACAGCTGTCGGCCCAGCACTGGATGCGCTGGAACGCGTAGCCCGTGGCCGGGCGAGCCGCACCGCTCATCAGCCCGGCATAAGCGTGCCCAGGGCCCAATGCCCCTGTTGAACCTGCGATTCCCATCGGCAAGATGCCTGACTCCGTACGTACCACCCGGGTCTGGGCGTCGCCACACAAGCGTTGCACGGCGCGCTGCTGGCGATTTGCCAGGTGGGTGGGGCCGTAAGGCTGTGGGTCGAACAGCGTGGTTTCGATCACGGCATGGTCCTGCGCCAACGGCAACACGTAGGTGAAGGCAACCACCCCCTGCGCGTCGTGAGCGAAGTCCATCAGCTCGACGCGGCTGGGGTCGAAAACCGGCCGGTCGCAAACCAGCTCCTGGCCCAGAAACGACTGCCAGAGTCCCGCTTCCTCGCACCGAGGCGCACCTCGTGGTCGTGTGTCGATCACCTGCGCTGCCGTCAATGCACCGGCCGAGGTCTCGATGCGCCAGCCACCTGGCACCGACTTTGGCGGCGCGAGCACAGCCACACCTGTGTGCAAGCGAACACGGTCACTGGCAGCGATGACATTGCGTGCATGGTCGTAGAAGGTGCTGGCTTCCAGCATCTGGTATGGCGTGTCGGCGCAAGCGATCTGCACCGCCTGCGATGTTGAGCGCACCCCAACCTGCGACCAGCTGCGCCTGACGAGCGCGTCATAGCGGTGAGGGCCCAGGCGCCAGAAGCACCAACTGCGATCGTTCGTGTAACTCGAGCGCGATTCAAGCACAGCAACCTGCCGACAACGGCCGGGCTGCTCGGCCAACCGTAGCGCCAAGCTCAGCCCTGCACAGCCACCACCCAACACGATAAGGTCGAGGTCAGTTGACACTGCCGAACTCCGCGGCCTTGACCGCACCAGGGTGGCGCGGCAGGCCCACCCGCGTTGGTGACAAACGGGCACTCGACGATGCGCGGGCCAGCACGTTGGTCGTGGCGGCAAGTGCTCGCAGCGTGATCGCCAACTTGCGGGCGCTGCCGACATGAACCCGCGAGGACCAGCAGTCGAATTCGCGCTCGCGCAACACAGTGCCAATGGCACGGTAGGTGCGGGCGGCAACCAGGATGCCGGTGCGAGCACCGACCGGCAGATACTGCAAGCCTTGTTCGCCGCTGGCGTAGTGGTGGTCGGCTGTGTCCAGCAGCAAACGCAGCGCGCAGATGACCTTGGCCCTGACAGACGCCGTTGGGTCGACGAGTTCCCCAGGTTCAAGTGCGCCCACCAGGCTCGCGGGCACATAGCGGCGCCCAATCAGGGCGTCATCGCGCACGTCGCGACATATGTTCGTCAGCTGCATCGCAATGCCAAGGTCGATCGCATGCGGCAGCGCTTCGGGTGTGGTCACGTCGAGTGCTGCCGTCATCATCAGGCCCACGGTGCCGGCGACCTGATAGCAGTAGTGCAAAAGCTCGTCCATGTTGTCGACGCGCACTTCGCCGAGGTCGCTTTCGACGCCGCGTATCAATTCCAAGGGGACAGATGAATCGATTTGGCAGGTGCGCATCAACTCCAGCATGTCACCTGTCTGGGCGTCTTCGCACGCACCGCTTTGCAGCGCTCGGGCAATGCCGGCCAGTTCCGCATGCGCGGCGGTTGCGTCGGCTGCCTCATCCACCACGTCGTCAACACGACGGCAGAAGCCGTACAGGCGGGTCGCGCGCTCGGCATGTCCGGCACTCAGCAGTCTTCGCGCCCAGTGGAAGCTGTGCCCTCGGCGTGCCAGCAGCCCGTCTGCGGCCGTGTAGACGGACCGGTTTGGCACTGCAATTGAGTCCCCGGTCATACGATCTGGGTCACTTGCCGCATGATCATCGTCGCCGTCGGGACCATCGCGTCAACCACCTTCGCCGAGCACAGCACACCCGGCAGTCCCGCACCCGGGTGGGTACCCGCGCCGACGAGGTACAGGTTGCTGATGCCCTCGGCACGATTGTGGAACCGAAACCATGCCGACTGTCTGAACAGCGGCGCCACCGAAAAGCCCGCACCATGGACGCTGAGGTAGTCGTGCTTGAAGTCGCGCGGTGTCATGCTGAACTCGGCGGTGATGGTCTCGGCAAGGCCCGGCAAGATCGTGCGGTCGAGCGCGCCCACGATGCGGTCGCGCAGTCGTGGTCCCTCCACAGCCCAATCGATGTCAGCCTGCAGGTTGGGCACAGGGCAAAGCACGTAGAAACTTTCACAACCCGCGGGCGCGAAGCTGGGGTCGGTAGCTGTGGGCCGGTGCAGATAGAGCGAAAAGTCTTTACTCAGCACCTGCTTGTTGAAAATCTCGTCGAGCAGCTCGCGGTAGCGCTCGCCTAGCCAGATGGTGTGGTGGGCCACGTCCGGGTACGCTTTGCGAGTACCGAAGTAAAGGACAAATAAACCCATCGAGTACTTTGCAGCCGACAGCTTGAATCGGGATGACCAAGATTGCTTGGCCTTGGGGATCATGGCCGAGTAGAGGTGCGCGGCGTCGGCGTTCGACACCACCAGATCGGCTGCCAATACGGCACCGTCAGCCAGTTCCACCGCTGTGGCCATACCGCGCTCGATGCGGATACGTTGCACGGTGCGGCCCAGTTCCACCGCCACGCCTCGGCGCACCATCAAGGCGCCGAGCGCCCGGGTGAGCGCACCCGTCCCGCCCATGGCGAAGTAGACGCCATAGGCGCGCTCAAGGTAGTGGATCAGCCCGTAGATGCTGGTTGTATCGAAGGGATTGCCGCCGACGAGCAAGGGTTGGATCGAAAACGCCTGCCGCAGCTTGTCGTTCTTGAGGAAGGTTTTCACCAAACCCCACACGGTGCGATCACAACGCAGCCGGACCAGGCTGGGAATTACCCGAAACATGGTGCGTAGCCGGTCGAATGGTTGGTCTGAAAGTTCAGTGAAGCCGATGTCGAAAATGCGCTTGGAGTGTTCGAGCAGCCGCAGGTAGCCCTCGCGGTCAACGGCCGAAATGCGCTCGATTTCAGCCAGTGTTTCCTCCAGCGTGCCGCCGTAGTCGAAATGGTCGCCATCAGCAAACCAGAAGCGGTACCAGGGTTTCAACGGCACCAGCTCAACATGGTCGGCAAGCCGTTCGCCGAACAGGGCAAACAACTCCTCAAAGAGAAAAGGCGCCGTGATGACCGTCGGCCCTGCGTCGTGACGAAAACCGTCACGCTTGAACACTTGAGCGCGGCCACCCAGCTGGCGACAACGATCGATCAGCGTGACCCGGTAGCCTTTGGCGCGCAAGCGCAAGGCGGCCGCCATGCCACCAAATCCGGCGCCGACCACGATCGCGTGGGGCGCCGCTGCCATCCAACGGGGGCTTGCCCCAGCGCGCTGAGTGCGCGGCGCTGCGCCTAGGATGCGGACCGGTACGTACTGAGCGCTAATGGTGGTACTCCGCTGGTGGTGGCGGTCCGGTGACAGTCGGCGGGAGGCCCGCCGCCGTCACCGAAGCACTTAGCGTGTGGCTGCTTCAACCTCGGACTTGCGCATCGCGATCATGTAGATCAACAGGCCGAACACCGCCTTGGCAACGATGTCTGCCACGGTGTAACCAACCTGCACCGCTGTGGTCGCCGCGCTACCCGTGAAGCCGATCATCGGGAACACGAACACCACCGGGTAGAACAACCAAGCAACAACGGTCAACCAACGGGCTGCACTGACCAGCCCGCGGGCTTGGGGCGGTTGCGCGTCGATTGAGGCTTTCAGACCGACGAAGAGGTCGTAGACGATGATGGCAAACGGCACCATCGCCAGCGACCACCAGAGCCAACGGGTGCTCGGGTCGGCGGAAATCTCACCTGGATAGCCCAACACCACCATCAGTGCAGCAAGCAACCCCAGCTTGGTGGCTTTGGCGCGCGTTTCCGCACCTGAGAGACGCATCACAAGGATCAGCTCGATCAACAGCAAGGGCACGGTGAGCAGCCAATCGACATAGCGGTAAGCGTCGTTGAACTTGGCTCCCGTCTGCTGCATCGAGCCGTCAACGAGCGCGTAGGCACCTTCCCAGCTGGCAAAGATGCGAACGTAGTGATAAAGCGCGATAAGCGTCACCAGGCCCGTGACGGTGAGCGCGGTTCGGTACGGCGGCGCCACCTGGGACCGGGACAGGAAGAAGAAAACGGTTGCCGCGCCCATCACGGCGATCGCGAAGGAGAAGGAGTTGTAAACGAGGCTGAACTGCCCCGGAGAAATTGAGTCCATTGCTGCCTCTTGTGCGCTAGAAAGTCCCGATGGTACTCAGTGAATATGTTTTGTCAACTAAACGGCTCTACAAAACATCTTCATCAATCCGGGTAATGCGGTCGGCGCGCACACGCCACTGAGCTTTCCCTATCCGTTGCCGGAGCTGCCGGCAATCTTGTCCCGGGCTCATCGACGATCCGTAGCGGGCTTGTTTTGTCTGGAAGATCGATGGAGCACACCGCGTCGAGTTCGTGGACTACCGCTAGGGCTGCGGAACCGAGCGCTACCGATGGCTTGAGTGCGAGGTTCCGCATCCCGCGACGTAGCCCATGGTCCGAAATTCGCGAGGCAGGTCATCGCCGGGGGAAGTGCGTGGTGAGGAATACTCAAAGCCGCTGGGCATGAGCAACTGCTTGCTGGCAAGGGCAAACTCCGCCACAGGCCTTGGCCGATGACCTCGGCGGCACCCGCGCTCCGCGGCCATTGGCGGGAGTCGAAACGAAGAGAGCAGGACGCATGCGCGAATCGCTGGTGATCGCCACGGTGACAACTGCTGCAGTGGCGCTCGGCGTCCGCGCATATCGAGCCCTCAGCGGCCCGTCCCTGCAATCGTGGCACACGTTCGTGCCGCATAAGTTGCGCGTGGACGAGCTGGTTGCTTCCGACTGGTCGCGCTGTCTCGCGCAGGAGCAGGCGACCTTCGAGAGTGTGGGCGCGAACGTCAGCAAGCGGCTCGACCCCAACGCATGCTTGCGCTACAACCGCTACTTCGAGCAGAGCCCGGACTATCCGGGACGCTTGCGTTGCGGCAGCGACTCGTAAACGGACAGGACATCGGCGCTGAACAGGCTGGCCGACAGGAAGTACAGCGGTGCGTACTCGGAGCCCTCCAGGCGCGCGGTGAGCACGTCGTACGCCCACAGCTCTTCGTCGATCGCCTGCGAACCCCAAGTGCGTCCGAGGAAGTAACGGATCACTGCGGGCCGCGTCAGTCCGCGATACAGCGCGCGACCCCAGCCCGGACCGCGCAGTGCACGGTATAGCCACGGCAGCGCCCGCGTCGCGCCCGCCGGGCCACGGCGAGGCACGTTGCCGCGCAGGCCCGTCGGGCTCACCAGGGCGACGCAGTCGAATCGCTCCGGACGCTCCGACGCCGCCCTCGCCAGGAACTCGCAGCCGGTGGATACGGCGAGCGCATCCACCGGACCATCATGGCCGCGCGCGGCGATCGCGTCGAGCAACTGCAGCAGCGCATCGGTCATCAGCCGCGGCGAATAGACGCGGTCGCTGCGCTCCGAGGCTCCGAATCCGGGCATGTCGATCGAGTAGACGGTGCGTGAAGCACGGTAGTGTTCGTGCAGTGGTCTGACTTCCGCGGCGGAGGCGGCGTTGACGCTGTGCACGAGCAGCAACGGCGGGCCGCTACCGGCAACGTAGCAGGCCACGCGCCCCGCGCCGCCTTGCGTCTCGAACAGCTCACCGCTGACGGCGGGCGGCAGCCCGCACCGCGACCGGCCATCCGAGATACCCTCGTTGCTTGCCGCCCGTCTTGTCTTGCGGCAAGCTTACCGCATGGTTGACGCCTACCCGCCCACGCTGGCCGCGGCGCAGGCCCGCATTGCAGCGGTTGCGCCCGCCCCCTATGCGCGAACGCGCAACGCGATCGACGGCGCCGTCAGCGGCCTGTCGCCGTACATCACGCACGGCCTGGTCTCACTGGCCGAGGTGGTTGCCGGCGTGGCCGCTCGGCACGTGTTGGACGTGCAGCACAAGTTCGTCTACGAACTGGGGTGGCGCGAGTACTTCCGCCATGTCTGGCGGGAGCGGGGCGACGACATTCTGCGTTCGTTGCACGAAGGGCCGCAGCCCGACGGCGCCTACGGCACCGAGCTGCCCGCGGACATTCGCGACGGCTGCACCGGCGTACCGGTCATCGACCAGGCCGTGCGTGCCCTGCACGCCACGGGCATGCTGCACAACCATGCCCGCATGTGGCTGGCAAGCTACGTGGTGCACCTGCGCAAAGTGCACTGGCGCAGCGGCGCGGACTGGCTCTATGGTCATCTGCTCGACGGCGACCTGGCCAGCAACCACCTTTCGTGGCAATGGGTGGCCGGCACCGGCAGCCACAAGCCGTACCTGTTCAACGCCGACAACGTGGCCCGCTACGCGCCCGCGTCATGGCACAGCCCAGGCAGCGTGATCGATGCATCCTACGAGTCGTTGGACAACCTGGCGCGGCAACCGGCTTACGACGCATACGGCGCCACGCATAACGCAACCTTCGCTCCGTCGTCAGGCGATAACGCGAGCACTGGCGCCCTGTCGGGCGAGGCGCTTCAGCCATCGGCGCTGGAACCGCCACTGTTCGGCGCACCGCCGGACGATCTGGGTACGCTCACCCTCGACCCCGCGCTCGTCAAGGGCAGGGACGTCTGGCTCGTGCATCCGTGGAACCTGGGCGCGCTGCCCGCACTGCCGGCCGGCACGCTGGTGCTGGGCCTCTTGGTCGGCGACTTTCATCGCGCGTGGCCATGGAGCGACCGGCGCTGGCGCTTCGTGGGCACGCGCATGGCCGATCTCACGGCGCACCGCTGGCACGGCAACGCTGCCGTCATCGGTGCCGCGCTGGCCGGCGCGCGGCGCGTGCGCAGCGTCGACGAGCCGCACCTTGCGCCGTGGTTGGCGCGCTGGGCCGAGTGCGTCGCGGCACCGGCGTTGTTTCCGTCGGTGGACCGGCGCTGCGACTCGTTCTCCCAATGGTGGACCCGTGCCTCGCGCGGCCTGCGATCCGCGGCCGACTTGCTGGCCGCCAGCGAGGTACCTGCATGATGTCCGCTCCCGACGCCGCGACCCGGCACCACACCTGTTCCGCAAGTGAAACGAGGAGTTGCACATGACGCAAGACCCGCGCTGCTGCGGCAGTGGCACCTGCATCATCGACGCTGATGGCCGTTGCTGGTGCGGCCAGGTATGGGACGGGCAGACGATGCGCCACGCGCCGCCGGCGGGCGCCCAAGACCATGCCGGGAGCGATCCGTCGCCAAGCGGGAGCGTGGCCGTAGGGGGCGGTACTAGTGACCTGTAAGCCCCGCCAGTCGATCGATCTCGGTGGCATCCAGCCGAAGCCGCTCCGCGGCCTGCAGGATTTCCAGCCAGGTATTGGCGTCGACCGGCACGCCGTTCGCGGTTCGATCAACGCGGCAGGCACGTTCCGGATCACCCGCGATGTGCACCGCGTCGAAGCCATCGCGCACCGGAGAGACCCGGACCCAATCGAGGAACGCCAGCGCTTCCTGCTCGAAGGCGACGCGGTCGGCCAGCGCGGCAGGGTCGACCAGTACGCTGAACATGCCATTGAGCACGCGCTTGCGGCTGGTGTCGTCGTCGCGCTGCGTCATGCCCGAGGCCAAGGCACCGCCGAGCAGTTCACACATCATCGCCAGGCCCGAGCCCTTGTAGCCGCCGAACGGCAGCAGTGCGCCGAACGGTGGCATCACGGCGAAGCGCGGATCACGCGTGGGCTGTCCATGGTCATCGATCAGGCAATCGGCCGGCACGAGTTCGCCCTTGTTCAGCGCGACCCGGGTCTTGCCCTGGGCCAGCATGCTGGTGGCGAAGTCGAGGATCACGGGCGCACGGCCGGCGATCGGCACGCCGGCGCAGAACGGGTTGGTGCCAAAGCGCGCGTCGCTGCCGCCATGCGGCGCCACGAGGGGGCGCGAAATGACGTTCACGAAATGCATGGACACCATGCCGGCCGCCGCCACCTGCTCGGCCCACGCACCAATGCGACCGAGGTGGTGCGAATTGCCCAGCGCGATGATGCAGCTGCCATGGCGGCGGGCCCGGTCGATGCCCAGTGCCATGGCCTCGCGCCCGATGACCTGACCGAAGCCGCCCTGCCCGTCCAGGCGCAGCATCGCGCCGGCGTCGAGCACGGTGTGAACATGACGGTTCGCCTTGAGACCGCCTTCGAGGAAGGCATCGGCATACCGCGGCAGCATGCCGATGCCGTGCGAATCGTGGCCGGTCAAGTTGGCCTCGATCAGATTGGCGGCCACCGCCTCGACTTCGGCCTCATCGCTGCCGAAGCCGCGGACGAACAGCCGCATGGCGTCCTGCAGACGGGGCAGGGCGATCGCGTGGGTCGGATTCATAGGGCCTGTCCGTGGTTGTGTGCGGCTCGCCACCGGCGGGGACTCCCGCCGGTCCACTTGCGGAATGCGCGTGAAAAGCCGGGTGGCCCGGCATTCCCCAGCGCGGCCGAAATCTCGGCAATCGACATGCGAGTGTCCAGCATCAGTTGCCTCGCCAGCGCATGGCGTGTCTCCTCGACGATTGCGTGCAGGCTGGTGCCTTCCGCCTGCAGGCGCAGCCGCAATGCGCGCTCACTAATCGCGAACATTCCCGCCACATTGGCGCTCGACAACGCGCCGCCGAGCACCAATTGGTGGACCACCCGCTGGACCTGTTGCGCGAAGCGCACCGGCGCATTGAAGACCTTGCGGTAGGGTCCGATGTCCGACCGCGGGCGAAACGCGAACTGAACCGCCGCTGGTTTCCAGGACGGTCCGCAGAGCTCGCGCAGCAATTTGTACGCGATCGCGATCGCGCCATCGTAGAGTTGGTCGACCCCGTCCATGCCGGTGGTGGTGGTCGAACAACCGAGCAGCACGGTGCCGAGCTCCGGTCGCAGCAGCACCGGCACCGGGATCCGATCGCGCAGGTAGAGATGCAGCAGCAGCACGCGCATCGCCTCGCCGACGGTCGGGGAGTGGCGCATCAGCTCGCCCAGGTGGCTGCAGCTTGCGAGCGTTGCGCGGGCGCCCACCAGCAGGCCGAAGTGCCCGCAGCCGGTGAGTTTCACGCAGATGGACAGGAGTCGACCCAGAGCACGATAGTCGATGACATTTTCCGGGTTGCCAAAGACGCCGGGCTGCACGCGAGCCTTGCGGAACGCGCGTCGCGGCGCCACGCCCAACGCGGTCAACACATCGGGAAGCGTCAGCATGGGGTCGACGCGCACGACGTCGCCGTTGACCGCCATCGGCGGAAGTGTCCGGGTGCCGGAAAGCGGCATGTTGGCGGGTCTCGTTGGGGTGGCTGTTTCAGTCTCGCGGCGCGACACGCCGTGCATCGTAGCGGCCATGACCGGCGTCATCCCCTGTTCAACGATGTCGCGGCCCATTTCTTGTCGATGGATGAACGTGAGTCGGGCATTGTTGTGGGTGTTCATTCGGCTGAGCTCCTGAAAGGTTGCGGATGGGTCGCACCTCCCGGTCTCTCAGACTCAGTCCGGATGGACAGAAACAACGTATTGAACCATTACAGCTAGCGGCGAACAAGAACGGCACCACCTTCTACATCAACGGCAACACGTGGTTCCAGCCGATGTTCGGGGCCAACGGCGTGCACTACCAGGTGGTGCAGGCGCCGTGACCGCTGCAGGGTTGCCGCAACACCGACAAGCTGCTTTGCGGGCGGTGAGCACACCAGTATCGAGCGGGGCCGGAAGTCGGTCCCGTGGTTTCGGCGCAGTTTTCTACGCTTCGTCCGAAGCCGTGCGGCGCGCAAGCGTCGGCGCCCAGCGCGGATCGCCGTGCAGAGCGGAAAAGCTCGCGTCGATCGCGAGCATCATCACATTCGGATCGCGCCGGACGATCGCGTCGTCCAGATGCGCGAACGCGCGGTCATGGCGACCGCACCGCGTGGCCACGATGGCCAGCACATAGGGCGAGACACGGTTGGCCCCAAAGCGGGCGAGGGCGGCGGCCACCGTCGCGTCGGCCGCCGCGATTGCACCGGCCATGCCCTGCGCCGCCGCGAGACAGGCGTAGGCGTTCGGATGGTCCGGCACGAGTTCGCACAGGCGTTCATAGTGTTCGATCGCCGTGCGGGGATCGTCCTTGAGCATCGCGATCACCGCGGCCAACCCCAGTGCCGGCGCATTGCCCGGAGCGATGTCGCGCATGCCTTCCAGCTCGGCTTCCGCGTCCGCGAAGCGCCGCTGGCAAGCGCGCAGGTTCACCATGTGCATCCGCGTGGTGACGTACTGGGGATCGAGTCGGCGCGCCAGCAGCAGTTCGTGCTCGGCCTGGTCGAGTTCTCCGCGGGCGAGCAGGTGGCAGCCGAAGGCGGAATGGACGAAAGCCTGTTGCGGCGCCAGCGCCAGCGCGCGTTCGAAGCGCTCGCGGGCTGCGGGCCAGTCGTACTCGAACTGGTGCAGCACCGCTCCCAGCAGCGCGTTGGCCACCGCGTGGTCCGGATCACGTTCGAGCGCCAGGCGCAGAGCTTCCGCCGCATGGTCGGCATACGGACGTGGATCGCCATGCCACCCGGTGGCAAGATTGAGCCACGCGCGCCCCATCCCGGCAAGCGCGGGGACATGGCCGGGTGACTCGCGCAGCGCTGCATCGAAGCGCGCCAACGCCGCTTCGAGAGTCGATTTCGACAGCGGCTGGCGCAGGAAATACTCGCCGCGTTCCACCAGGTCCTTGGCGCGACGCGTGGCCGCATCGGGGATGCCGTCACGGCGGCGCAGCGTCGGGACGTAGCTGCCGACAGGAAGACGGAATTCCAGCGCGGCGTCGCTGCCCTCGCCGTCGTAGTAGCGTTCGAGCCGCTGGCGCAACCGGCGCGCCTCGACGCGCACGATGGTGTCGCGGGCAGGGTCGAATGCACTGATGGGCCGCTCGAACACTTCGAAGGCGAGCACATGTTCCTTCAATGCGCCCGTGTTGCCCGCCACGGCGTGCTCGACCAGGTGCCGCAGCAACTGCTGGTGCCGACGCGACGGCTGGAACGATTGGCTGCGGGTGATGCGCGCCAGTTCGCTCTGGACGAGCGCGGGCGAAATGCCGGTTTCGGCACCACTGGCGGCGGCAAGGTCGTCGGTATCGGCGTAGTCGGACACGGGCGGTGGCGAGCGCAATGGCGCAGGAAAATACAAGTGTACCCCCGGTGCTTCCGCGGCCCGTCAACCTTCCCCCGGGCCGCGCCGCGCCGGCAAAATTGCGATCATGCGGCGTTCAGCGGCGTACGCGCATTCGTACCTCTTGCAAAACGGCCTTTTGCTCGGCAAGGACCGCCGCGCAGGATTTCTGCGGTTCGCAGTCGCGCACCAGGTCGCGGCAGCTCCACGGCACCGCGGCCAAGGAAAAATCGGGCGGTGCGGTGTTGCTGCCAGCGTTGCGCGACGTTGCTTTGTCCCAGGCGTCGAGCAGCGTGCGTTCGCGGCAAACGTTCGCCAGTTCAAGGACGACCGGTGACGCCGCCGATGTCGTCGTGGTTGCGCCTGGCCTGGCGAGAGGCACCGCGGGTGCCGCAGCCGGATTCGCGGCAGTGTCGACGGCGACGCCTTGATTGACGATGCCGGGCGCCACCGTGCGCGGCTTGTTCAGGTAGTCAGTCGGCGCGAAGCCGGTGCCGGCACGAAGGTCGTCCAGCGACTTGCGCTCCGCCGTGAGCCGGCTTGCGCAATCTTTCGCTGCGGTGCAGTCCCGGACCATGTCCTGGCACCCGGACGGAATCCCCTCGGCCGCAGTATCCGGCGGCGTCTCCGAGGGCTCGGCTCCGCGCGCGCGTCGATCGGTCCACGCCGCCAGAACCACCCGGTCGCGGCAGACCGTGGCGAGACTCGCAGCGGCCGCCTGCTCGATGGCGGGATCGGGAAGCTTCGGCAGCACCGCGTTGACCGCCGCCGCGTCGAACAGCACCTTGCGCACGCGGTCGGCGCCATAAATGTCGGAGTCGGGATACTTGCTGCCGCGATGCCACCAGTTGACGCGGATGCCGTTCTCGCGGAAGAGGCGATCGTCGATACCGAAGACGCGGCTCACGCCGTCGGCAATGCGGATGTTGGGCAGGCTCGCGGGGATCCACGCGCTCCCGATGGCGTCGCTGGTGTGATGGTAGATGTCGGCGCCGGAATTGTTGACGATGACAAGCTTGCCGTCCGCAAGGGTCACCTTGACGTCCTCCGGGTCCTTGCGGCTGCACCCGGCCAGCAGCGTCAGGACGACGATGAAGAGAAGACTTGACAACCTTGACGACGAACGCATCGAGCGGCTTCCATGGCGATGAGGGCGGAATCGTCTGGCGCAGGTTGCCCGCCGCCGACGCATCGGCCTGTTGACTTGAAATCTTAATGCATTGGCCTCCCAAGCAACGCACATGCCACAATTGCGGAACGCCACAGGAGCATTGCAATGACCACGCAAGCCACGGATCGCGCCCGGATGAACGTAGCCGCGTCGCCGGCGACGGACCAATCCTTCATGGATGAGGCGCTGGCGCTCGCCGCAGCCGCTGCGGCGCGCGGGGAGGTGCCGGTCGGCGCGCTGGTGGTGCGCGAGGGCGTGGTGCTGGGCCGCGGCGGCAACGCGCCCATCGCGGGCAACGATCCGACCGCGCATGCGGAGATTGCCGCGCTGCGGGACGCCGCGCGGGCCGTGGGCAACTACCGGCTGCCGGGCGCGACGCTCTACACCACGCTGGAGCCGTGTCCGATGTGCGCTGGGGCCATCCTGCATGCGCGCATCGCGCGCGTCGTCTTCGGCGCGCGCGATCCCAAGTCCGGCGCATGCGGCTCGGTGATCGATCTCTTCGCCGAGCGCAGGCTCAATCATCACGCGCAGGTGGAAAGCGGCGTGCGCGCCGATGCCTGCGCCGCCGTGCTGTCGGCGTTCTTCGCGGCGCGGCGCTAGGGCCCCTGTCGATGAATACGCGGCCCCCACGCGCCGGCATCGGCCTCTACGCCCCCTCGGGGTTTGCGCTGGACCCCGCCGCCGTCGACCGCGCGGTTGCGCGCTTCGAGGAGCGCGGACATCGCGTCGTCGTCGATCCCACCTGCCGGTCGCGGCAGCAGCGCTTTGCCGCCGCCGACGACGAGCGGCTTGCCGCAGTGCTGCGCATGTCCGCAGATCCGCGCGTCGATGTCGCGATCACGCTGCGCGGTGGCTACGGCTGGTCGCGCCTGCTGCCGCGCCTCGACATTGCGGCACTCGCGACCACCGGCACACGCTGGCTCGGCTACAGCGACTTCACCGCTTTTGCCCTGGCGGCGCTGGCGCAGGAACGGCTGACGACCTTGGCCGGACCGGTGGTCAGCGATTTCGGCGCCGCGGCGCCTTCCGCGTTCACGCTCGACCACTGCTTCGGTTTGCTCGAACATCCTCGCTACGAGGTGGCGTGCGCACTGGAAGGACCGGATGTCGCGTGCGCCGGCACGTTGTGGGGCGGCAACCTGGCAATGGTCGCGCACCTGGTCGGGACGCCGTACATGCCGGCGGTGGAAGGCGGCATCCTCTTCCTGGAGGATGTCGGCGAAACGCCCTACCGGGTCGAGCGGACGCTTTATCAATTGCACCTGGCCGGCATCCTCGCGCGGCAACAGGCGATTCTCCTCGGCCGCTTCACCGAGTTCGCACTGTCGGACAACGATGGCGGGTACGACCTCGACGGCGCCATCGCGCAGATACGCAGCGTATGTCCTGTGCCGATCCTGACGGGGCTGCCGTTCGGCCACGTCCGCGACAAGTTGACGTTGCCCGTCGGCGGGCGTTGCGCGCTGGACGTTCGCGGCGGCGCGGCGACGCTTTCGTTCTCCGACTATGGCTGACGCGATCCGGCCGATTTCGCTGCGCACCGTCGACTGGTCCGCCGGCGCGGTTCCGCTGCGGATGGTGCGTACCGCGGTGTTCGTCGTCGAGCAGGACATTCCGGCGGACCTCGAATGGGACGCGTTCGATGCGGTGAGCACGCATGCATTGGCGGTGGATGCCGGCGGCAACGCGATCGGCTGCGGTCGGCTGCTGCCGGATGGACACGTCGGCCGCATGGCGGTGCTGGCGCAGTGGCGCGGGCAGGGCGTGGGTGCCGCGTTGCTCGAACACCTGATCGCGATCTCGCGGCTGCGCGGTGACGCACGCGTGCGGCTGCACGCGCAGACGCGGGCGATGCCGTTCTATGCGCGGTTCGGATTCGCGCCGGTCGGGGTTGAATTCATGGAAGCCGGCATCCCGCACCGGACGATGGAGCGCGTGTTCGCGGACTGAGGCGGCGGCGCGCTACGGGCGCAATGCAAAGTCCTCGACGATCTCGTTCGTCGTCGCCCCGGAAGGCGCGAACGAGCGCTCGTGCACGTGCGCATGGCCGGCGCGGTCGATCGTGAGCACGGTGGAGCAGCGCGTGCCGTACTGGTCACTGACGATGAACGACGACGATAGCATCCGCTCGCGCGCGCGCGGGATGCCGGTGTCGGGCAGCGCGTGGTCCGGTGCCAGCGTCGCGTCGGCCAGCGCGGCAAACAGGGGCGCGACGTCGTCGCTGCC
>JANNYI010000132.1:0-3265 GCA_031410015.1 Betaproteobacteria bacterium
GCGCCGCGCAAGGCGGCCCGGAGGTCGCGCGCGTGGGCACCCGCGCCGCGGCGGGCAACGACGACGCCCAGCACGATTGCCACGACCAGCAGCGGCCCGCCGACCGCGAGCAGGCTGAACTTGATGCCGGCGAGCGACAGGAGGCGCATCCACAGGGTGAGCAGGAATGCGCCGGTGACGAAGCCGGCGCCGGCAATCCACGCCATTTCTCCGGGCGCAGCGAGCGGCCGCTGCGGCGTGCGGCACGCGAGCAGCACAACGATGCCCAGCAGCCAGGGCAATGCCAATCCGGGAATGAGGAGGAGGCTGCTCATGGTCACAGGATACGGAAGAGGGCGGCGCCCGGCTCGACCAGAAGCGCTTCCGCCGCCATGCCGGTGCCGCCATCCCAGCGCAGCCGCTTTTCGTCGGGGTTGAACTGCAGCCCGCGCCGCTGATAGACGACAAGGAAATCGCCGGGGCGCAGGTTGGCTGCCGCCGGCAGGGTGTTGGCGATGGGGTCGAAGAACACGTTGTGGGGATAGAGGTGGTACGCCGCGCGGCCGCGGAAGTAGGTGGCATCGGCAACCACGAAGACCCGCGCCGGTGCCGCCGGCATTTTCGCCCGCGCGCGCTCGATGAACCCGAACAGCGCGGCATCGTCGGAGGCGAGGTGTTGCTCCCGCCAGTCCTTGCCGCCGAACTGTGCGCGTGTCTCGGCCACCTGTCGCGTGAGGTTGAGCGCCCACAGCGCGTCGAGTGCCAGCCACGCGACGACGAACAGCAGCGCCAGCACGACCGGCACGGCCTCGAGGCGCCGGCGCCGCCACGCCAGCGCGATCCATGCGGCCGCGGCGAGCACGACGGCAACGGTCAGCAACGTCGGCAGCGGCAGTTCCTGCACGTCGGCGCCGCCGGTGAGTGTGTTGATCGACGAACCCGACCAGCGTTCGAAGGTGAGCCACTCCCGGACGCGGTCGCCCAGCTGCTCGCGCACCCCGCCGGTCTTGGCCGTCATGCCGCCGATCTGCACGGGCGCGGGCAACGGGCCGCGGATGGCCAATGCCACGCCGCTGATCCTGCCGACCCATGCCGGGTTCTTCGCCATGTCGAGAGGCAGCAGGCGTCCGGCCGAGATGCGAATCGACGCCGAGTTGAGCTTGCCTGGCGCGTAGTCGGAGCGCCACAGGAACCGGACGTCCGTATTGTCGGCAAAGCTGGTCCCGCTCCACGCGATGACCGGGTAGTCGGTCGAACGCAGATCGGAGTTGGCGGTGAGCAGCGCCGTGCCGGTGTCGTCGACGCCGGTGACGACCAGCGCCCCGGGCGCAGGCGCGCCGGTGCCGCGGGTCAGCGTGAAATCACCGGCGGCGAACACCTTCGACGATGCCGAGGGAAACCAGCCGCCCGGAATGTTCACTGCGAGCCAGGCCAGCGCGCACAGCGCGAACGCGGCGACGAAGAACCACAACGCCGTGCGCACGCGCGGCGACGGCGGCAGCGCCGCCACTGGAGCCGCTGCGGGCGGCAGCGCCGCTGCCGGAGTCGGCGCCGGTTCCGGCGTCAACGCGCGTTGTGGCTCTTCAGGATGTGCCAAAGGGTGAGCATCAGAATGCGCAGGTCGAACCACACGGACCAGTGGTCGATGTAGAAGAGGTCGTATTGTATCCGCTGCTCGAGATCGCTGTCCCCGCGCAGGTCGTTGACCTGCGCCCATCCTGAGATGCCGGCCTTGACCAGATGCTTCTGCATGTAGCCGGGAATCCGGTGGCGGAACTGCTCGACGAATTCGGGTCGCTCCGGACGCGGGCCGACCAGCGACATCTCGCCCGCGAGCACGTTGATGAACTGCGGCAATTCGTCGAGGCTGGTCCGCCGCAGGAAGGCCCCGAAGGGCGTGGCGCGGCGTTCGCCCTGGCGGCTCCACACGGGGCCGGTGGCAGCCTCCGCGTCGGAGGGCATCGTGCGGAACTTGAGCATCTCGAAATTCTGGCCGTTCCATGTCACGCGCTGCTGCCGATAGAACACCGGGCCGGGCGAGGAGAGCTTCACCCCGATGGCAATGAGCGCCATCAGCGGCGCCGCAACGACGAGAAACGCGGTGGCCAGCGAGTAGTCCTCGATCGCCTTGAAAATGCGATTGACGCCGGCCATCGGCGTTTCGGTCAGCGAGATCACCGGCAGGCCGGCCACCTCCGTGACCGAGTGATTGAGCAGGTGGAAGCTGTAGATGTCGGGGACGAAACGAACCTCGACGGGGTGGTCGCGCGTCATCGTCAGCACTTCGCGAATGCGTGCGTCGGCGCGCAGCGGCAGCGCGATCCATACCTGGTCGATGCTGCCGGAGGCCACGTCCTCGGCAAGCCGGCCGTCGATGGCGTGCACCGGGATCTGCGTCGGCGCGACGGCGCCGGGCGCATCGTCGTAGAACGCGCGCACGCGCAGGCCCGCCCACGGTGCCAGCGCCAGTCGCTCGGCTACACGCCGGCCGAGGCTGCCCGCGCCCACGATCGCGATGTGGCGCTGGTTGAGACCGCGCCGGCGCAACGCGCGCAACCCCACCCGCACGGAAATGCGCAACAACGTCGTGGCCAGGAACCCGCCCAGCAGCCATGCGCTGACCCACACGCGCGAGAAGCCGCTGCCGGTCTTGGTGGCGAAGATGGCGGCGCCGACCAGCGCTGCCAGCAGCAGCCACGCCACGAGCAGGCGGCGCAGCTCTTCGGCGAGGCCCGCGCCACGCTGGGGCTCGTACAGGCGGAACATCGGGAATACCGCGGCGATGCCCAATGCGCCGACTGCGAGGAACAGCAGGTACTGCTCAGGCGGGTCGAACGATCCGAGGTACCACCGATAGGCCAGGAACCCCACCGCCACCGCCAGCAGGGGGTCGCAGATGCGCAGGGCGGCGGCGAAGAGGGTCGCGTGGGGCTTGAGGACGCTGCGGGGCATGGTGGCGCATTATCGCCTGCCGCCGGTAAATTCGTCCCAGGCCGTCTCCACGAACGCCGTGTACTGCGCGTGAAAGCGCGGGGTGGAGAAGTCCAGCGCGTGGGCGCGGCAGGCCGCTGCCGTCATGGCCGTTGCCTGGGTCTCGAAGCGCAATACCGCGGCGGCGATGGCCGGAGCCGATTGCTCGTCGAAGAAGACTCCCGTCGGCGCGTTCGCGCCGTCGACTTCGCGCACGGTCTCGAGCGAACCGCCGCGGCGCAGCGCAAGCACCGGCGTGCCGCAGGCCTGCGCCTCGACGGGCAGGATGCCGAAATCCTCTTCCGCGGCAAAGATG
>JANNYI010000133.1:0-17746 GCA_031410015.1 Betaproteobacteria bacterium
CGCGTGTTCCGGCGCCCGTGGCAAAAAATCCGCGGTCGGCTTCATCGACCCGCCCATTTTTTTGCCGTCGGGCGCTTGAACACACGCCTTGCGGCGACTAAGCCCGCCCCGGCCGGCGCGCCCCGCACCGAGCCACGCCGAACGGAACACGCACCGAGCCACGCCGAACGGAACACGCACCGAGCCACGCCGAACGGAACACGCACCGAGCCACGCCGAACGGAACACGCACCGAACCGCGACGAACAGTTCAGAACGCCGCATGCCGGCGTGCAATCGCATTCCATGCGCCAAAACGCCACTGCCTATTGACAACTGACTGCGGGTCACTTAGGCTTCGAATTCAAGTGACCCGCAGTCAGTTAATGATCAGGGAAGGGCTTCAACATGGTCATCCGCCAGCGCGCCATCCAGGCTGAAGACAAGCAGGAGCGCCACCACGCGATTCTCGACGCCGCCGAGCGCCTGCTGCTGCGTGCGCCTGACCGCGTGGCCAACGTCGCCGAGGTCGCGGACGAGGCCGGCCTGGCCAAGGGCACGGTCTATCTCTACTTCCCCAGCAAGGAAGAACTGCTGCTGGCCGTGCACGAGCGCAACATCGACGCATTTTTCACCGCCCTCATTGCGCGGATGCAGAGCGACACGCCGGCGGCCATCGACGATGTGCTGGACCTGACCCACCGCTACATGGTGGAGCCGCCGCTGTTCCTCCCGCTGGCGGCGCGCTGCTTCGGCCTCATGGGGCAAAGCGTGGCGCCCGAGGCCGGTCAGGAATTCAAGCGCCGGATGGCGGTGCGCCTGCAGGCGGCGGGCGCCGGGCTGGAGCGCCACTTTCCGGAGCTTGGCGCGGGCGGCGGCGTGGCGCTGCTGCACTACAGCTATGCGCTGATCATCGGACTCTGGCAGATGTCACCGGCGGCGCAGGGCGGCACCTCAACGTGTCCGCTTGCGGATGCGGCATCGCCGATCTTCGACTATTCCTATCCGGACGAACTCGATCGCGCGCTGCGTGCGCTCTGGGAAGGCACGGTCGGCCGCCCGCTGCAACCGGCATCCGGACTGACGGAGGTTCACGCATGAGTGCGCGCACGTTGAGTCTTGGCGCGGTGGCGCTGGCGGCCGCGGTACTGCTTGCCGCCTGCGGCGCCAAGGAGCCGCCCGCGCCACCGGTGCGGCCGGTGGTGTTGACCAAGGTGACCGTAGGGGCGGGCGCGGACTCCTCGGTGTTCGCCGGCGAGGTGCGGCCGCGCCACGAAACCGACCTCGGCTTTCGCATCGCGGGCAAACTGGCCGAGCGCATGGTCGACACCGGCGCTCGCGTGCGGCGCGGCCAGGCGCTGGCGCGGCTCGATCCCGCCGACGTCGGCCTGCAGGCCGAAGCCGCCAAGGCCCAGGTCGCCGCCACCGAAACCGAGTACAAGTTCGCGCAGGCCGAATTCGAACGCTACCAGACGCTGTTGCGCGAGAAATTCATCAGCGCCTCCGCGCTCGATGCCAAGCGCAATGCGGCCGACGCCAATCGCGCCAAGTGGGAGCAGGCCCGTGCCAACCTCGCCGTCGCGCAGAACCAGTCGAGTTATGCCACGCTGGTGGCCAATGAAGACGGCGTGATCACCGCGGTCAATGCGGAGCCCGGGCAGGTGGTCACCGTGGGCCAGGCCGTGGTCCGGCTTGCGCGCGAGACCGAGCGCGAAGTGCTGATCAGCGTTCCCGAAAACCGGCTGCGCGAGCTGACGGCCGCCGGGCAACTGGTGGTCGCCCTGTGGGCCAATCCTGCCAAGCTGTACCAGGGGCGCGTGCGTGAAGTGTCACCCACCGTGGATCCCGCCACCCGCACCTTTGCCGTGCGCGTGTCGATCCTCGACGCCGATCCCGCGGTGCAGTGGGGAATGACGGCCAATGTCGGTGCCGTGAACGCCACCGCGATGCCTACCGCCGTGCTGCCGCTGACCTCGATCTACCAGAAGGATGGCAAGCCGGCGGTCTGGCGCTACGACCCGGGCACGCATGTGGTCACGCTGGTTCCGATCACCGTGGCGCAGTATCGGGAGGACGGCGTCGTGGTGACGAGCGGCGTTGCCGACGGCGATGTGATCGTCGCGGCGGGCGTCCACAAGCTGCAGCCGGGCCAGGTGGTGCGGCCCTACGAAGGCGGCAAGGACGTCAAGCCGGCCGCGCCACCTGCCGCCGCGGGCCCGCGCGATGCCTCGGGCACCGTCGCGCCGGTGGGCACACCCGCGCGCAGCTGACGCCTTGCCCGGATACCCGACATGACCATTCCCACCGTACCCGGTGGCGCGGCCGGTTCGCGCTTCAATCTCTCCGAATGGGCGCTGCGGCATCGTTCCATCGTGCTGTTTGCGATCATCGCGTTTGCCGTTGCCGGAATCCTTTCCTACCAGCGACTTGGGCAGTCGGAGGACCCGCCGTTCACGTTTCGCGTCATGGTGGTCAAGACCAACTGGCCGGGTGCCAGCGCGCTCGAAGTCGAGCAGCAGGTCACCGACCGGATCGAGCGCAAGCTGCAGGAAGTGGCCAACATCGACTGGGTGCGCAGTTATTCGAAGCCCGGAGAGTCGCTGGTGCTGTTCGCGCTCAAGGATTCGGCGCCGGTGACCAGCGTGCCGGAGGCCTTCGACCGCGTGCGCAAGAAGATCGGCGACATCCGCAACCAGATGCCTGCCGGCATCCAGGGCCCGTTCTTCAACGACGAGTTCGGCGACACCTACACCAACATCTATGCATTGACCGGCGACGGCTTCGGCTACAAGGAGTTGAAGGAGTTCGGCGACCGGATGCGCTCCGAACTGCTGCGGGTGCCGGGGGTGGCCAAGGTCGACTTCATAGGCGAGCAGGAAGAAAAGGTCTTCATCGAGCTGTCCAACGCCAAGTTGGCCACGCTGGGTGTCGATCCCACGCAGATCATCGAGACCCTGGCGCGACAGAACGCCGTGGCGGCTGCCGGCGTGTTCGACACCAGCACCGACCGGATCTTCGTGCGTCCCTCCGGCGCTTTCGACAGTGTGGAGGCGATTCGCGACATCGCCATCCGCGCCAACAACAGGCTGTTCCGCCTGGGCGACATCGCCACAGTCACGCGCGGCTACGTCGACCCGCCGCAGCAGAAGATGCGCTGGCACGGTCGCGAGGCGCTCGGCCTCGGCGTCACGATGGTCAAGGGCGGCGACGTCATCGAGCTGGGTCATGCCCTGGACGCGGCCGCCGAACGGGTGCAGGCGCAGCTGCCCGTCGGCGTGGAACTGGGCCACGTGGCCAGCATGCCGCGCGCCGTCCAGCGCTCGATCAACCAGTTCCTGCGCTCGCTCGCCGAAGCGGTGCTGATCGTGCTGGCGGTCTCGCTCGTCAGCCTGGGGCTGCGCACCGGGCTCGTGGTGGCGGTATCCATTCCGCTGGTGCTTGCCGTGACGTTCCTCTGCATGTGGCTCTTCGACATCGGGTTGCACAAGATCTCGCTCGGGGCACTGATCCTGTCGCTGGGTCTTCTCGTCGACGACGCGATCATCGCCGTCGAAATGATGGCGATCAAGCTGGAGCAGGGCTTCGATCGCTTTTCCGCCGCCAGCTTCGCCTATACCAGCACGGCGTTTCCGATGCTGACCGGCACGCTCGTCACCGTGGCCGGATTCCTGCCGATCGCCACGGCGAAAAGCGGAACGGGCGAATACACGCGTTCGATCTTCCAGGTGTCGGCGATCGCCCTCATCGCTTCGTGGGTCGTGGCGGTGGTGGTGATTCCCTACCTCGGCTACAAGATGCTGCCCGACTTCTCGAAGCCGCGTCCGGCGCCCCTGTGGCGGCGGTGGCTGGCCCGCATGCGCGGGCAGCCGGCGCCGGCGCCGATCCCGGCGCACCATGGCGACGCCGACGCCGTGTACCGGACACCCTTCTACAACCGGCTGCGCAGCACCATCACGTTGTGCGTCGCGCATCGCAAGATCGTGCTCTTCGGCACGCTGGCGATCTTCGTCGGCGCGCTGGCGCTGTTCCGCTTCGTGCCGCAGCAGTTCTTCCCCGCATCGTCGCGGATGGAACTCCTGGTCGACCTGCGACTGCCGGAGGGCAGTTCGTTTGCGGCATCGATGGCGGCAACGCAGAAGTTCGAGAAGATCCTGGAGCAGGATCCCGGCGTCGAGAGCTTCGTCTCCTATGTCGGAAGTGGCTCGCCGCGCTTCTACCTCCCGCTCGACCAGCAACTGCAGCAGGCCAATTTTGCGCAGGTGGTGCTGATCGCCAAGAGCATCGAGGCGCGCGAACAGGTGCGCACCCGCATCCTCGACCTCTTCGCCGTCGACTTCCCGGAGTTGCGCGGGCGGGTGTCCCGACTCGAAAACGGGCCGCCGGTGGGCTTCCCCGTCCAGTTTCGCGTCTCCGGCGAAAACGTCGCCACCGTGCGCGCGCTGGCGCAGAAAGTGGCGGAGGTGCTGCGGCGCGACCCCGACACGGATCAGGTGCAGTTCGACTGGGACGAGCCGTCGAAGGTGATCCGCGTCATCGTCGACCAGAACAAGGCGCGCGTGCTGGGCATTTCGTCGCAGGAACTCGCCACGTTCCTCAACAACTCGCTGTCGGGCTATTCGGTCACGTACTTCCGCGAGCGCGACAAGCAGATCGAGGTCGTGCTGCGCGGCGCGGCGGACGAGCGCGCGAAGATGAGCTTCCTCAAGGACCTGGCGCTCCCCACGCGCGGCGGACGCGCCGTGCCGATCACGCAGATCGCGGAGATCAAGTACGACCTCGAGCCGGGCATCGTGTGGCGCCGCAACGAGCTGCCTACGATCACCGTGCGCTCGGATGTGCGCGGGAACGCGCAGGGACCCGACGTGGCCGCCCGCATCGAACGCGAACTTGGCGCGCTGCGCGCCGGCCTGCCGCTCGGCTACCGGATCGAGATCGGCGGCGCCATCGAGGACTCGACGCGCGGCCAGCGCTCGATCGCCGCGGGCATGCCGCTCCTGGTCATTGTCGTGCTGTCGCTGCTGATGATCCAGTTGCAGAGCTTCGCGCGCGTATTCATGGTCGTGCTGACGGCGCCGCTCGGGTTGATCGGCGTCGTGATCGCGCTGCTGGCCTTCGGCAAGCCGTTCGGCTTCGTTGCGCTGCTGGGAACGATTGCGCTCGCCGGCATCATCATGCGCAACTCCGTCATCCTGGTGGACCAGATCGACCAGGACATCGCCGCGGGACATGTGCCGTGGGACGCGGTGGTCGGCGCGACGGTGCGCCGTTTCCGCCCGATCGTGCTCACCGCCGCGGCGGCGGTGCTGGCGCTGATTCCGTTGGCGCGCAGCGACTTCTTCGGGCCGATGGCCGTGGCGATGATGGGGGGCATCGTCGTGGCCACCGCCCTCACGCTGCTGTTCCTGCCCGCGCTCTATGCGCAGTGGTTCCGCGTACGCGCGGAGGCGCCGGCGGATGCGCTGCTGCCCGAATGAGGATCCTGGTGATCGGTGGCACCCGCGGCCTGGGGCTGGCGGTGGTTCGTGCGGCGTTCGAGGCGCAGCATACGTTGACGGTGCTCGCGCGCCACGTCGGTGACTTCGAGGCGCCGGTCAACGGGGTGCGCATGGTCGTCGGCGATGCCGGCGATGCGGCCGACGTCGAGCGCGCGATCGCGGGCCAGGATGCGGTGGTCTGGGCGGTCGGGGTGGCCCCGACCCGGCGCCCCGTCCACGTCTTTTCCCGCGGAACCCAGTACATGCTGGCGTCGATGGAGCGCTTCGGCGTGCGGCGGCTGCTGTGCGTGACGGGCGTGGGCGCGGGCGACAGCAAGGGCCAGGGGGGCTTCCTGCAGGCGGCGATCATGCAGCCGCTGCTGCGCCGGACCATCTTCGAGGACAAGAGCCGGCAGGAGGCCCAGATCCGTGCCAGCGCGCTCGACTGGACCATCGTCCGTCCCGCGGCGCTCGCCGACGGACCCGCCACCGGTGCCTGCGCCGCCCATGTGCTGCCCGACGTCGCCGTGGCCCGGCGCATCCGGCGCGCTGACGTCGCCGCATTTATCGTCGGCAACGTCGACGCGTCCCGCTACCTGCGCAAGTCGGTGCTGCTCACGGCCTGAGCCGGCGGGGATGGCTGGCCCGGTGGGGTAAACTTGCAGTCTTGCGGCGCGCGGCGTTTGGCGTGCTGCCCATTTCCCACGAGACCATCGATCATGGCGCTGGCTTCCACTCTCGAGATCGTTGCCGAACTGAAGGCCGGCCGCATGGTCGTGCTGGTCGACGAGGAGGATCGCGAGAACGAAGGCGATCTCGTGCTCGCGGCCGAGTATGTGACCGCGGAGGCGATCAACTTCATGGCGCGGCATGCGCGCGGGCTCATCTGCCTCACGCTCACCGAAGAGCGCTGCCGGCAACTCGCGTTGCCGCTGATGGTGACCAACAACCGGTCGGGCACCGGCACCAACTTCACGATGTCGATCGAGGCGGCCGAGGGTGTCACCACCGGCATCTCGGCGGCCGATCGCGCGCGCACGGTGCTGGCGGCCGTGGCGCCCGACGCGAGGCCTGCCGACATCGTCCAGCCGGGACACATCTTTCCCGTCATGGCGCAGCCCGGCGGCGTGCTGGTGCGCGCCGGCCACACGGAGGCGGGGTGCGATCTCGCGCGGATGGCGGGCCTGATGCCGGCCGCGGTGATCTGCGAGATTATGAAGGACGACGGCACGATGGCGCGCATGCCCGACCTCCTGACGTTTGCGGAGGCGCATGGCCTCAAGGTGGGTGCCATCACAGACCTCATCCATTACCGCAGCCGCACCGAACGCATCATCGAGCGCATCGCCGAGCGGCCGCTCAACACGCCGCACGGCGCCTTCCGACTCGTCGTGTACCGCGACAAGCTGTCCGATGCCACGCATCTCGCGCTGGTGCGGGGACCGATCGCGCCCGATGTCGAGACGCTGGTGCGCGTGCACGAGCCGCTGTCCGTGATGGACCTGCTGGACGGCGAGTCCGCGTCCCACTCGTGGACGATCCCCGGCGCGCTGGCGGCCATCAGCGAAGCCGGCCGCGGCGTCGTGGTGCTGCTGCATCGGCCGGAAAGCGCCGTCGAGCTGCGCCGGCGCGCGGTGGCCGACGCGCCGGCACCGGCCAACAAGATGGACCTGCGCAACTACGGCATCGGCGCGCAGATCCTGCGCGATCTCAACGTCGGCCGGATGCGCCTCCTGTCCAAGCCGCGCAAGATGCCGAGCATGGCCGGCTTCAACCTCGAAGTGACCGGCTACGCCAGCGAGCCGCCGGCACGCAAGTCCTCCTGACACCCGCAGCCACGATGACGATCAGACGACTCCAGGGCGGCATGCCCGCGGCCACACGGCGCGTGGGCATCGTGCTGTCGCGGTTCAATCACGACGTGGGCGCCGGCCTCCTCGCCGGCGCGTTGCGCGCGCTGCGCGAAGCGGGGATCGACGATGACCAGGTCACCGTGGCCAGCGTGCCGGGCGCGCTGGAAACGCCGCTGGTGCTGCAACGGATGGCGCAGTCGGGCGACTACGATGCGCTGGTCGCGCTGGGCGCCGTGATCCGCGGCGAGACCTATCACTTCGAGATTGTTTCCAACGAATCGGCGGCGGGCGTGTCCAGCGTGGCGCTCGAGTTCGGCATCCCCATCGGCAACGGCATCCTCACCTGCGAGAACGACGCGCAGGCGCTGGCCCGCATGGACCAGAAGGGCTACGAGGCGGCGCAGGCTGCCCTCGAAATCGCGGAACTGTTCGATGTCCTCGACGAGCAAGACTAGCCAGCGCCGCCGCTCGCGCGAGCTGGTGATGCAGGGCCTGTACCAGCGGCAGCTGTCGGGCAACGCGGCGCGCGACGTGCACGCCGACCTCACCACCAGCCCGGGGTTCCCGCGTGCCGACCAGCCTTACTTCGACGAGCTGTGGAGCGGCGTCGGCGAGGAGTACGACGATCTCCTGGCGCGGCTCGCGCCGTTCCTCGACCGCAAGCCCGCCGCGCTGTCGCCGGTGGAAAAGGCCATCCTGCTGATCGGGGCGTGGGAGCTGTCGCGGCGCGTTGAAATTCCCTACCGGGTCGTCATCAACGAGTCGGTGGAGCTCGCCAAGTCCTTCGGCGGCACCGACGGCCATCGCTACGTCAATGGCGTGCTGGACCGCTTTGCCGCCGACGTGCGCGCCGTCGAGATCGCGGCGGGCAAGCGCGACGCCGCGCCGGGCTGACGGCCGCCAGCGCGATGCGCCGCGCGCTCGTCCTTGCCGGATGCTTGTGGTTGCCGGTCGGCAGCCGCCCGGCGTCGCCGGCGCAGGACGACGTTGCCGCGCCTCGTTGCGATGAATGAATTCGAATTGATCGGCCGCTACTTCCGGCGGCCGGCGCGCGACCCCGCCGTGCGCGTGGGCAATGGCGACGACGCCGCGGTCGTGCGGCCCGCGGCGGGACACGAACTCGCATTCTCGGTGGACATGCTGGTGGAAGGCCGGCATTTCCTGGCCGACGTCGACGCGGAAGCGCTGGGGCACAAGACGCTGGCGGTCAACCTGTCGGATCTGGCGGCGATGGGCGCGATGCCGCGCTGGGCGCTTATGGCGGGCGCATTGCCGCGCGTGGACGAAGCCTGGCTCGCGGCATTCGCGCGCGGCTTCTTCGCGCTGGCGGAGCGCTTCGACGTGGCGCTGATCGGGGGCGATACCACCCGTGGCCCCCTCAATCTCTGCGTGACCATCGTCGGCGAGTTGCCGTTCGACACGGCGCTGACGCGGGCCGGCGCGCGGGCCGGCGACGACCTCTATGTGTCCGGCACGCTGGGCGATGCGGCGCTTGCGCTCGCCGCGTTGCAGGGGCGCACCCATCTCGATCCGGCCACGCTGGCGGTGCTGCGGCTTCGCCTCGAGCGCCCCGAACCGCGGATTGCGCTCGGGCTTGCGCTGCGCGGCGTGGCGTCGGCGGCGCTCGACCTGTCGGACGGATTGACCGGCGACCTGGCGCACATCCTCGACGCGTCGCGGGTCGGCGCGCAGATCGCGCTGGCTGCGCTGCCGCTGTCGCCGGCGCTCGCGCAGCGCCTGGCGGGAGCCGAGCGGACGCTGGCGCTCGGTTGCGCGCTCGCCGGCGGCGACGACTACGAACTCTGCTTCACGGCGGCGCCGGCAATGCGCGAACGCATCGCCGCGATCGCGCGGGACCTTGCATTGCCGCTGAGCCGGATCGGCGGCATCACCGCGGCGCCGGGGATGCTCGTGCGCGACGAGCATGGCGACGCGCTGTCCGCGCTGCCACGCGCGTGGGATCATTTCGGATGAGCGCCGCGCCCACGCTTGCCTTCCTGTTCCGCCATCCGGCGCATTTCATCGCGCTGGGCTTCGGCGCGGGCCTGTCGCCATGGGCGCCGGGAACCCTGGGCACGCTGCTCGCGATTCCGCTGGCGCTGGGATTGCGCCGGTATGCGGGCGACGTCGAGTACGCGGTGGTGCTGGCCGCGCTCTTCGGCATCGGCGTATGGGCGTCGCAGGTCACCGGGCGCGAACTTGGTCAGCCGGATCATGGCGGCATCGTCATCGACGAGGTCGTGGCGTTCCTGCTGGTGCTCTTTTTCACCGGCATCACGCTCGAGCGCATCGCCATCGCTTTCGCCTTGTTCCGGTTCTTCGACATCGTCAAGCCGCCGCCGATCCGGCAGCTCGATGCGCGGATGAAGAACGGGCTGGGCGTGATGCTCGATGACCTGCTGGCCGCGGGTTTCACGCTGCTCGTCTTCGCGGTCGGCCAGAGGATGCTCGGATGAGCGCGGACGGCCACGGCGAGCTGGACCTGCGGCGGCTGGAGGAGGTCGGCCTCAACGCGTTGCAGACCCAGCGCCAGCTCTTCTACGACGGCTGGCTGCTGCGGGTCTCGCCCGGCAAGGCCAAGCGGGCGCGCAGCGTGAACGCGCATTTCAATTCGTCGCTGCCGTTGGGCGACAAGATCGCGCATTGCGAGAAGGTCTATGCCGCGCGCGGATTGCCGGTGCTGTTTCGCATCACGCCCTTCGTCCAGCCGCCCGACCTCGACGCGGCACTGGCGGCGCGTGGTTATGAGGCGCACGAGACGACGCTGGTGCAGGTGGTGCGGCTGGCGCGCGCACCGGAGGCAGTGGCGCTGCCGGACATGGAGATCACGTCGCCGCCGGCAAGCGTATTCGCCGACGCGGTGGCGGCGCTGCAGCACGCGACACCCGCGCAGCGGGACGCCTACTTCGAGCGCCTGGTGGACAGCCCGCTGCCGATGCGCGCGCTGCTCGCGCAGGACCCAAGCGAAACGGCAGGCGTGGGCACGGTGATGCTCGACGACGGTCTGGCCGGCATCTTCTCGATGGCCACCGCCCCGGCGCTGCGCGGGCGCGGGGTGGCCACGGCGCTGCTGGGGCGCCTGCTGGCATGGGCCTGGGATCACGGCGCGACGCACGCCTACCTGCAGGTCGACGCCAACAATCACCGCGCGCTGGCGGTGTACCGCCGCTTCGGCTTCGCCACCGCGTACACCTATCACTATCGCGCCCGGCCCGGCGATTTCGCATGACGGCGGACGCGATCGTCACTCTGGCGGCGGAACTGGGCACGGCGCTGCAGGCGCGCCGCTGGCGCTGCGCCACGGCCGAATCCTGCACGGGGGGGCTGGTTGCGGGCGCGATCACCGCCATCGCGGGCAGTTCGGCCTGGTTCGAGCGCGGCTTCGTGACCTATACCAACGAGGCGAAGGTCGAGATGCTTGGGGTGCCCTCCGGCCTGATCGACCGTCATGGCGCGGTGTCGATGCCGGTGGCCCGGGCGATGGCCGAGGGCGCGCTGGCCCGGTCGTCGGCCGATCTCGCGGTGGCGATCACGGGCGTGGCGGGGCCCGGCGGCGGCACCGCGGACAAGCCGGTGGGCATGGTCTGCTTCGCCTGGGCCCGGCGCGGCGGCGAAACCGCGGCGGTGACGCTGCACCTGCCGGGCGACCGCGCCGCCGTCCGTGCGGCCGCCGTGGCGGCGGCCACGCGCGGGCTGCTGGAGCGGGTACCACCGGCGGACCCCGTCCGCCCATAGGCCGCACGGCTTAGGCCACAGGAACGCTTGCATCGAACGATCGTTCTATGCGACGATCCGTCCTGTTCGCAAGGACCCCGCTCCCGGCCGGCCGCCGGCAGGCGATACTTGGAGATTCCAATCATGCCCCTCGACTCCCCCATGGACGACCAAAAATCCAAAGCCCTCTTCGCTGCGCTGGCGCAGATCGAAAAGCAGTTCGGCAAGGGCTCCATCATGAAGATGGGCGAAGCCCAGATCGCCAACGACCTGACGGTGGTGTCCACCGGCTCGCTCGGCCTCGACATCGCGCTGGGCGTCGGCGGCCTGCCGCGCGGCCGCGTGGTCGAGATCTACGGCCCTGAATCCTCCGGCAAGACCACGCTGTGCCTGCAGGTCGTGGCGCAGGTGCAAAAGGCGGGCGGGGTGGCCGCCTACATCGACGCCGAAAACGCGCTCGACCCGGTGTATGCCGGCAAGCTCGGCGTCAACGTCGGCGATCTCCTCATTTCGCAGCCCGACACGGGCGAGCAGGGCCTCGAAATCACCGACATGCTGGTGCGCTCCGGCGGCGTCGACATCATCGTCATCGACTCGGTGGCAGCACTCGTGCCCAAGGCCGAAATCGAAGGCGAGATGGGCGACCAGCTGCCCGGCCTGCAGGCGCGGCTGATGAGTCAGGCGCTGCGCAAGCTCGCCGGCAACATCAAGCGCTCCAACACGCTGGTGATCTTCATCAACCAGATCCGGATGAAGATCGGCGTGATGTTCGGCAGCCCCGAAACCACCACGGGCGGCAATGCGCTCAAGTTCTACGCCTCGGTGCGCCTCGACATCCGGCGCATCGGCGCCATCAAGCGCGGCGAGGAAGTCGTCGGCAACGAAACCCGCGTCAAGGTCGTCAAGAACAAGGTGTCGCCGCCGTTCCGCGAGGCGCTGTTCGACATCCTGTACGGCGAAGGCATTTCGCGCGAAGGCGAAATCGTCGAGCTGGGCGTGCTGCACAAGATCGTCGAAAAGTCCGGCGCGTGGTACGCCTACAACGGCGACAAGATCGGCCAGGGCAAGGACAACGCACGCGAATACCTGCGCGAACATCCCGAGCTGGCGCAGGAGATCGAAGGCAAGATCCGGGCGGCGGTGGATGTGCCCACGCCGGGCCGCATCAATCCGGCGCCGTCCGCGGACGAGTGATCGGCGGTGCCTGACCGGCGGGCCCAGCGCATGCGCATCAAGTGCTGACCGGTCCCAAGTTCAGGCGGGGGCGGGCGGCGACCGCAAGCGCCGACCCGCCCCGCCGGGCTGCGGCACCCGCGCCGTCGCCCAAGGCGGTGGCGGTGCGGTATCTCGCCCGCCGCGATTACAGCCGCGCCGAACTGGCGCAGCGGCTGGCGCAACGCGGCATCGACGCCGCTGCCATCGAGGTTGCGCTCGACCAACTCACCGCGGCCGGCTATCTGTCGGATGAACGCTATGCCGCAGCCGTCGTGGCACAACGCAGCGGCCGTTACGGCAAGCGCGCCATTGCCTACGCGTTGAGGGAAAAGGGCGTCACCGCCGACGCTGTCGCGGCTGCGCTGGCGCCGCTCGCGGCCACGGACGAGTTTGCCGATGCGATGGCGCTGTGGCGGCAGCGCTTCCGCACGCCACCGGCCAACGATCGCGACAAGGCGCGGCAGGTGCGCTTTCTGCAGGCGCGGGGTTACCCGCTGTCGGTGGTGCTCAAGGTGATGCGCGCCGCGGGTGCAGGGGATGTCGAGGACCTCTGATCCGCCTGGATCGGGGGGGCGGCAGCGGCGTCGGCCGGCCGCATGCCCACGCCGATGAAGACAGCGACAGCCGCGGGCGCGCCGCAAGCTACAATCCAAGTTTTTGATTCCGCGCGGGCTTTGCCGCGCCGGACCACGAAAGCGCGCCATGCAAGTCGCCGACATCCGCACCCGGTTCATCGACTATTTCGTCTCCAAGGGGCACACGCACGTGCCCAGTTCGTCGCTGGTGCCGGGCAACGACCCGACGCTGCTCTTCGTCAATTCAGGCATGGTCCAGTTCAAGGATGTGTTCCTGGGCATCGACAAGCGGCCGTACAAGCGTGCGACGTCGTCGCAGCGCAGCGTGCGCGCCGGCGGCAAGCACAACGACCTCGAAAACGTCGGCTACACCGCGCGGCATCACACGTTCTTCGAGATGCTGGGCAACTTCAGCTTCGGCGACTACTTCAAGCACGACGCGATCCGCTATGCGTGGGAACTGCTGACGCAGGTGTACAAGCTGCCGCCCGACAAGCTCTGGGCCACCGTCTACATCGACGACGACGAGGCCTACGACATCTGGACGAAGGAAATCGGCATCCCACCTGAGCGCGTGGTGCGCATCGGCGACAACAAGGGCGCGAAATACGCCAGCGACAATTTCTGGCAGATGGCCGACACCGGTCCGTGCGGGCCGTGCTCGGAGATCTTCTACGACCACGGCGCGGGCGTGTGGGGCGGCCCGCCCGGTTCGCCGGACGCGGAAGGCGACCGCTACATCGAGATCTGGAATCTCGTGTTCATGCAATACGACCGGCAGAAGGGCGCCGACGGCGAGTTCACGATGACGCCGCTGCCCGCGCCGTGCGTGGACACCGGCATGGGCCTCGAGCGGCTGGCGGCGGTGCTCCAGCACGTGCACTCCAACTACGAGATCGATCTCTTCGCCGCACTGATCAAGGCGGCAGCGCGCGAGACGCATACGACCGACCTCGACAACCCGTCGCTCAAGGTGATCGCCGATCACATCCGTGCCTGCGCATTCCTGATCGTCGACGGCGTGATTCCGTCCAGCGACGGCCGCGGCTATGTGCTGCGCCGGATCATCCGCCGCGCGATCCGGCACGGCTACCAGCTGGGCCAGAAGCAGCCGTTCTTCCACAAGCTGGTGGAGGACCTGAGTGTGCAGATGGGCGCGGCCTATCCGGAGCTGGCCAAGGAAAAGACGCGCGTCGCGCAGGTGCTGAAGGCGGAGGAAGAACGCTTCGGCGAGACGCTGGAAAACGGGATGAAGATCCTCGGTGGCGCGCTGGACACGTTGAAGAAGTCCGGCGGCAAGACACTGGACGGCGGCACGGCCTTCACGCTGTACGACACGTTCGGCTTTCCATTCGATCTCACCGCCGATATCGCGCGCGGCCTCGAATTGAGCGTCGACGAAGCCGGCTTCGACACGGCGATGAATGCGCAGCGCGATCGCGCGCGCGCGGCGTCCACGTTCAAGATGGGCGCGCATTTGGAATACACCGGTCCCAAGACGTCGTTCCGCGGCTATGACACGCTGGCCGACGAAGGCCGTGTCATCGCGCTGTACAGGGACGGCACGAAGGTCGCGTCGCTGGCCGCGGGTGATGCCGGTGTCGTGGTGCTCGACAGGACGCCGTTCTATGCCGAGTCCGGCGGCCAGGTGGGCGATCGCGGCGAACTCACGCGCGACGGCGCGTGCCTCACGCTCTTTGCCGTCACCGACACGCAGAAGGTGCAGCCGGATGTGTTCGGGCACATGGGTGTCGTCAAGACGGGCGAATTGAAGGAAGGCGACACCGTGGCGGCGCGCGTGGACCACGATGCGCGCGGGCGCACGATGCGCAATCACTCGGCCACGCACCTGATGCACAAGGCGCTGCGCGAAGTGCTTGGCGCGCACGTGCAGCAGAAGGGCTCGCTGGTCGACGCCGACAAGACGCGCTTCGACTTTGCGCACAATGCCCCGGTCACGGACAACGAAGTGCAGCGCATCGAGCGCATCGTCAACGATGAAATCCTGACCAACGCCGCCACGCAGGCGCGCGTGATGGGCATCGAGGACGCGCAGAAGACGGGCGCGATGATGCTGTTCGGCGAAAAATACGGCGACGAGGTGCGGGTGCTGGACATCGGCTCGTCGCGCGAATTGTGCGGCGGCACGCACGTCGCGCGCACCGGCGACATCGGCTTTTTCAAGGTCACCGGCGAGGCCGGCGTGGCGGCGGGCATTCGCCGGATCGAGGCCACCACCGGGCGCGGTGCGCTGGCGGTGGTGCAGGCGCAGGAAGCCACGCTCAACGCCGCTGCCGCTGCATTGAAGTCGCCGGTCGCCGAGCTGGAAGTGCGCATCGCGCAGCTGATGGAAGCAGCACGCGCGGCGGAAAAGGAAGTCGCCAAGCTCAAGTCCAAGGCAGCGGCAAGCGCAGGCGACGATCTCGCCGGCGGTGCGGTGGACGTCAAGGGCGCCAAGGTCCTCGCGGTGGCGCTCGATGGCGCCGACGTGAAGGCGCTGCGCGAGACGATGGACAAGCTCAAGGAAAAGCTCAAGAGCGCAGCGATCGTGCTGGGCAGTGTGGCCGACGGCAAGGTCACGCTGATCGCGGGCGTGACGGCCGACCTGATGGGCAAGGTGAAGGCGGGCGAACTCGTCAATCACGTGGCGCAGCAGGTGGGTGGCAAGGGCGGCGGCCGGCCCGACATGGCGCAGGCCGGCGGCACCGATCCGGCCGGCTTGCCGGCGGCGCTGCAATCGGTCGCGGCCTTCGTCGAACAGCGGCTGTGATCGCCACCCCTTCGCCGCAGTTTGCGAGCGACAACAACGCCGGCATCTGTCCGGAAGCGCTCGCGGCCATCGTCGATGCCAATCGCGGTCACGCGCATGGCTACGGCGACGACGACTGGACGGCGGCGGCGGTGCAGTCGATCCAGCGCGCGTTCGATACCGACTGCGATGTCTACTTCGTGTTCAATGGTACCGCGGCCAATGCGCTGGCGCTGGCGGCCATCTGCCGCAGCACGGATGCCATCGTCTGCCATGCCATGGCCCACATCAACGTCGACGAGTGCGGCGCGCCGGAGTTCTTCAGCGGCGGCGCCAAGCTGCTGACCGCCGACACGCCGCACGCCAAGCTGACGCTGGACGCAATCGCCCGCGTGGCGGTCACGCCACACGACGAGCATTCGTCGCGTCCGCGTGCCCTGTCGCTGACGCAGGCAACCGAACTGGGCACGCTCTACAAGCCGGACGAGTTGCGCGCGTTGTGCGGCGATGCGCATGCACGGCGCATGAAGGTGCACATGGACGGCGCGCGCTTCGCCAACGCGGTGGCCTCGCTGGGCTGTGCGCCTGCCGACATCACGTGGCGCGCCGGCGTGGACGTGTTGAGCCTGGGTGGGGCCAAGAACGGCCTGCCGCTGGGCGAGGCGCTGGTGTTCTTCGACCGCGCGCTGGCCGACGAATTTGCGCGCCGCCGCAAGCAGGGCGGCCAGCTGGCCTCGAAGATGCGTTTTCTGGCGGCACCGTGGAGCGCGATGCTCGACGACGGCGCGTGGCTGCGGCATGCGGCGCACGCCAATGCGATGGCGCAGAAGCTGGCCGCAGCGCTGACGCAGGTGCCCGGCGCGCACTTGCTGGCGCCGGTGGAAGCCAACGGCGTGTTCATCGATTTGCCGCGTCCGGTCATCGAAGCGCTGTGGGCCCGCGGCTGGAAGTTCTACCTGTTCGTGGGCGATACCGGCGCGCGGTTCATGTGCGCCTGGGATACGCCGGTCACGCTGGTCGATGCGCTGGTCGCGGATGTCCGTGAACTGACGGCGCGAGCGGCGGACTAACCCGTTGCCCAGACCACTTCATCGTCGAGGACCCCCCATGATCCAACGCCGTACTCTGTTGCTGGCCCTGGCCGCCGTGCCAGTTCTTGCGTTCGCGCATCACGGCTGGAGCGAATACGATACGACGCAGGTGCTGAAGCTCACCGGCACCATCGAGGCTGCGGGCTACGAGCATCCGCATGGCTACGTGAAGCTCAGGACGGCGGACAAGACGTGGCTTGCCGTGCTCGCGCCGCCTTCGCGGATGGAGAATCGCGGGCTGTCCAAGGATCTGCTGGCGGTGGGTACCGTGGCGACCGTGGAGGGCTATCCCAGCAAATCCAAGCCCGATGAAATGCGCTCCGAGCGCATCACGATCGCGGGGAAGACCGTCGAATTGCGATGAGCACCGCGATCCACGCGCTCGAAGGCTCGGGCATCGGCCGCGTCCTGCGCGAATCGCTGTGGGCCTATCCGGCGGCGGAAACGGTGCATATCATCGGTCTCGCCACGCTGTTCGGTTCGGTGCTGATCGTCGACCTGCGCCTGCTGGGCCTCGGTCGCGGAATTTCGGTTTCGCGCCTCGCGTGGCACGCGTTGCCGTGGACCGTGGGCGCCTTCATGCTGGTGATGGTCACCGGGCTCCTCATGTTCACCGCGCACGCGTCCGACCTGCTCGACAATCGCGTATTCATGCTGAAGATGGGATTGATCGGCGCGTCCGGGCTCAATGCGGCGCTGCTGCACACCGGCGCGATGAGCAGGGTCTCGGCTTGGGATGTGCATGCGATGCCGCCCGTGCGCGTGCGTATCGCCGCATTGCTGTCGATCGTGCTGTGGGTGATCGTGATCGCCTGCGGTCGGATGCTGGCCTATACCTGAGCGGAAGCACGAAAGGATCGCGTCATGCCCCTGCGCCCCGAAGTCACGCTGGACGTACTCAATCACCGCGGCGTGGGTCACCTGCCCGGGTTGATGGGCTTTCGTGTCACGGCGATCGACGAGGGACTGCTGACCGCCGAGCTCGACATCCGCGTCGATCTGCTGGCCCCCAACGGGTTCCTGCATGCGGCCACGGTGGTGGCGCTGGCCGACACCGCATGCGGTTTCGGGTGCATCGCCCATCTTCCGGCCGGCG
>JANNYI010000134.1:0-5679 GCA_031410015.1 Betaproteobacteria bacterium
GTCTCACGCGCGCGCCGGACGACGCCACCTACTACTACTTGCGTCACAAGTTTGATATCGCGCTGACGGACGGGGATGCGCATGGCGAAGGTTGGGTCGAACGTGACGAAGGCAAGCTACGAGCGCGCTGGAAGCTGCAGCTACCGACGGGCAATCGCCTTGACGGCGAATGGGCGGATGCCGTAGGCACGCGCCGACTGCCCATTCGGCTCAATCTCGTCGCGCCGCAGGATGCGGAGGGACAGGGATGCGGTGCCGATGGTGCGCTGAAGGTCGCGTTCAATGCACCACGCGTGGCCGCACAGATGTTGACTGTCGTGGCCACGGACCACCGTTACCGGGCCGTTTCGGTGCTGGATGGCAGCATCTCGATGGTCATGCTCGCGGACGGCATGCGTGGCGCCGCCCCCTTCAACAAGGCCATGCGCGCCTGGATGGGTGATCAAGTCGCCGACTACTACTGGTGCATGTCGCAACTGCGGAGTGGCAACTTTCGCAAGGAGCGCGAAGTTTCGTTGCACTCGGGCTCGTGGTTAGTGGTGCAGGAACGGTATGAGGTGTACTGCGGCGGCGCCTACCCCGCAGGCGGCATTGCCGGGTTCGAGACCTGGAATCTTGCTGCCGGCAAGCGCGTTGATCCCTGGAGCTGGATTCGTGGCGGCAAGGGCGAGTATGGCGGCACCGCGCCTGGCAATCTCAATGCGCTGATCCTCGCGAATGCCACGCGCAACAAGGGCACGGATGACTGCAAGGATGACGTCGACAGCAACAACAGCTATCTGCTTCGCCCGGCAGAACGTGGACTCGTTTTCTCAACCAGCTTCGCGCATGTGATCCAGGCCTGCAATGAGGATATTGAACTGGCCTATTCCAAACTCATGCCATTCCTGACGCGTGAGGGAAAATTGGCGGTCGCGTCATTGATGCAGGTGCCTCCGCTGGAAATCCCGAAACAGGTCCGGTGACGTGGGGCAGGTTGGTCGCGGGCAGGTGCTACGTGCTCGTGTTCGCCGCAGCTTCCAGTTCCGCCACCATCCGCGCCACGCGCGTCTCCAGGCTTTCGGTGGTCAGCGTCTCGCGGAACATCTCCACCATCAGTGGAAACGCAAACGGGGTGGCGCGCGCCGGAGACGTGAGACGGGCGCGGCTGCCGCGCAGTCTTGTCAGCGCGGCGTGCATCCGCGGCGCCTCGAGATGGCGCTCCATCACTTCGCGGATCGACTGCGCCAGCAGCAGGTTCTGCGGGTCGTATTCGCTGAACACGTCGTAGAGGAGGCCACTCGACACCTGCAGTTGGCGATTGGAGTGATTCTGGCCGGGGAAGCCCTGGAAGATGAGGCCGGCCACGCGCGCGATCTCGCGGAACTGGCGGCGGCCCAGTTCGGCGGCGTTCAGGCCCGCCACGATGTCGCGTTCGACATGATCGGCGGCGAGCAGGTGGCCCAGTTCGCGCAGGCCGAATTCGACGGGCTGCGCCGAATGCAATGCGAAGCCGTAGTCGTTGAACGTCATGCTGAAGGTGCCGGGTCGCGCGGCCGCCAGCCGGTACGAAAACAGCGTGGCGAGGCCGAGATGCGCGAGGCGCCCCTCGAATGGATAGAAGAAGAGGTAGTGACCGTCGCGCAGCGCGATCTTCTCGATCAGCCAGTCGCCGGCGGCGGGCAGCGCCGACCAGCGTTGCTGCAATAGCAGCAGGGGGCGCACCAGTTGCAGTTCGGGCGAGGCGAACACGCCGCGGCTGGCATCGGCGATCAGCGCGCGGGTGCGGTCGGCGAGCAAGGACGACAGCGCCATCTTCGACCCTGCCCAGCGGGTGATCACGGCCGCCTTGGTCGAGGCTGGCTTCACCCACGCGGTCATCTCGCGCACGCGCACGAACTCGAGGCGCCGGCCGGCGAACACGAAGCAATCGCCCACGCGCAGGTGGGCGATGAACGACTCCTCGACGTGGCCCAGCTTCTTGCCGTTGCGCATCTGCACGCTGATGCTGGCGTCGGCCACGATAGTGCCGATCGACTGGCGGTGACGCTGCGCGATGCGGCGGTCGGGCACATGCGCGCGACCGTCGGGATCGATCACCACGCGCCGGTACTCGGGATAGGCGTTGAGGCTGGCGCCGCCATGCACGACGAAGTCGAGCGCCCATTGCCACTCGAGGTCGGTGAGGCCGCGGTAGGCGTGGGTCGAGCGCAGCTCGGGCAAAAGCTCGGCCGGTACAAAGCCGCCGCCGAGAGCGCAGGTGACAAGATGCTGGACCAGCACGTCGAGTGCGCCCGTGACGGGCGTGCGGGCCTCCACCTTGCGCTCCGCCGCCGCGGCGCGCGCCGCCGCCGCTTCGACCAGTTCGAGCGCCTGCGTGGGCACGACGGTGACGCGCGAAATTTCACCGGGGCGGTGACCGCTGCGGCCGGCGCGTTGCAGCAGGCGGCCCACGCCTTTGGGGCTGCCGATCTGCAGCACCTGGTCCACGGGGGCGAAATCGACGCCCAGATCGAGACTCGACGTGCAGACCACCGCGCGCAGCCTGCGGTCGCGCACGGCGTCCTCCACCCATTGCCGCACCTCGCGGTCGAGCGAACCGTGATGCAGCGCGATGGTGCCTGCCCAATCGGGCCGCGCTTCCAGCAGCGCCTGGTACCAGATCTCCGCACTCGAGCGTACGTTGGTGAAGATCAGCGTCGTCTTCGCGCGTTCCAGCGCACGGATCACTTCCGGCACCAGCCGGGTGCCGATGTGGCCCGCCCACGGGAAGCGCTCGATGGTGGGCGGATGCGCGGTGGCGATCTCGATGATCTTGGTGTCGAGGCCGCGCACCTGCATCGTGGGTCCCGGTGCGTCGACGCCGACGAGGCACGCCAGCGCCACGTCGAGATTGGCGAGCGTGGCCGACAGCGCCCAGGCGCGCAGCACGGGATGCCGGTGGCGCAGCCGCGCCAGCGCCAGTTCCACCTGCACGCCGCGCTTGGTGCCCAGCAGCTCGTGCCACTCGTCGACGACCACCGAGTCGACGTGGGCCATCCGCTCGCGCCAGTCGGCCCGCGACAGCAGCAGCGTCAGGCTCTCGGGCGTGGTCACGAGGATCGTGGGCTGGCGCCGATCCTGCCGGGCGCGCTCGCCGGACGGGGTGTCGCCGGTGCGCAGACCCACGGTCCAGTGGGGCCGCAATGCGCGGGTGGCGCGGGCGATGGCCAGCGTGGTGTCGGCTGCCAGTGCGCGCAGCGGCGTGATCCACAACAGCGTGAGTGGCGGGGGCGCATCGGTGTCGCCCACCGGTCCCAGCGCCAGCGGCCCCATCAGTGCCGCATAGGTCTTGCCCATGCCGGTCGGCGCGTGGATCAGGCCGGATGCGCCGTCGGCATACGCGCGCCAGACCTCCTCCTGAAAGGCGAACGGCGTCCATCCCTCCGCGGCGAACCATGCCCGCGCCGCAACGAACGGATCGAGGAGCGTGACGGGCGCGGGGGCGTTCAACGGCGGCCGTCGTTCACAGAAAAGTGCGCAGCCAATCCAGGGCGGGATCGGCGTGGTCGAAGTAGCGGCACGGGAATGCCGGCTTGTCGAGTTGCGCGAACAGCGAGAACAATTCCCTGCAGACCGCGTAATCGCCCACCATCGCCAGCGCCGACGTCAGTTCGCCGTAGTTGCTGCCGGCGGCAAAGCGATGGGCGGCGGGGGTGGCGCTGAACGCGCCGCCGACGATCACGAGCACGGGACGCGAGCCGGCAATGAGCTTGCGCCGTTGCGCGAAGCATTCTTCCAGCAACTCGCGGGTCAGCACCGGAAACCGGCCGAAGTCGGTGACGACGATACCGTCTGTGGTGAGCGTGACGTTGGTGGCGGGCATGGGCGGCGGATGTCCGTGCGCACTGGCGCGAACCCCGCCGACCATTTTACTTCGTGGATGCTTCAGGCGGTGATACGCACCACCACGGGCTTCGCCGCCGGCGTCGGCGACCTGAACGCGGCCAGCAGCACGCCTTCGCGCTTCTTCGCGACCTGGATGTGCGCCTGCCGCACATGGCCGTAACCGCGGATATGTTCGGGCACCGAGGCCAGCTCCACCGCCGTCGCGTGGTTCTGCGGCGTCAGCTTGGCCAGGATTTCGGTGACGACGGTCTCGTACTCGCCGATCAGCGCGCGCTCGAATTGGCGCTCGGCCGACTTGCCGAAGAGGTCGAGCGCGGTGCCGCGATACTTGCGCCACTTGGCCAGCACGCCGAAGGCCTTCATCATCCACGGGCCATAGACGGTCTTGGACGGGACGCCGGTGCGGGGGTCGGGCTTGTTGAACACCGGCGGCGCGAGATGGAACGTGAGCTTGTAGTCGCCCTCGAACTGCGCGGCCACGCGCTGCGTGAAGTCGGACTCGGCGTAGAGGCGCGCCACTTCGTACTCGTCCTTGATGGCCAGCAGCTTGAAGTAGTAGCGCGCCACAGCTTCGGTCAATTCGTCGAGGCCCGGCATCACCTTGCCTTCGACGGTGCGCACCTTCTCCACGAGATCCCGGTAGCGCTGCGCGTAGGCGGCGTCCTGGTAGGCGGTGAGGAACTCCACGCGCCGGTCGATCATCTCGTTGACCGACTGCGACAGCCGCTGCGAGTCGGGCCGCATCGATGCGGGCACCGCGGCGGCGGCCACCTTGGCCGGATCGACTGCAGCCAGCCGGCCCCAGTTGAAGCTGCGGGTGTTGGACTCGACCGCCTGCGCATTGAGTTCGATGGCCTTGAGAATCGCGGCTTCCGACAGCGGGATCAGGCCGCGCTGGTACGCATAGCCGACCATGAACAGGTTGGTGGCGATGGAATCGCCCATCAATCCGGTGGCGAGCTTCGACGCATCGAGGAATTCGGCATCCCCCGCGCCCACGCTGTCCTTGATCTCCTGTTCCATCGTGCCGAGCGGGAACTTGAGATCGGGCTCGCGCGTAAACTGCGCGGGCATCACCAGCGCGGTGTTCACCAGCGCCTTGGTGACGCCTTTCTGCATCTTGGCCAGCGCTTCGTAACCCACGCTGGTCAGGATGTCGCAGGCCAGCACCAGTGATGCTTCACCTGCGGCGATGCGGGTGGCAAAGAGCTTCTCCGGCGTGTCGGCGATGCGCACATGCGACACCACCGCGCCGTTCTTCTGCGCGAGGCCCGTCATGTCCAGCACGCTGCAGCCCTTGCCTTCAAGGTGCGCGGCCATGCCGAGCAGCGCGCCGATCGTCACCACGCCGGTGCCGCCGATGCCGGTGACGAGGATGCTGTACGGCTCTGTCGCGCCGGGCAGGGTGGGCGCGGGCAACGACGAGAAGTCACCTCCCTCGGCCTTCTTCGGCTTGCGCAGGCTGCCGCCTTCGACCGTCACGAACGACGGGCAGAAGCCTTTCACGCACGAGAAGTCCTTGTTGCACGACGACTGGTCGATCGTGCGCTTGCGGCCGTATTCGCTGTCCACCGGCGCCACGGCGACGCAGTTGGACTGCACGCCGCAGTCGCCGCAGCCTTCGCATACCAGCTCGTTGATGATCACCCGCTTGTTGGGGTCGGGAAACGTGCCGCGCTTCCTGCGCCGGCGCTTTTCCGCAGCACAGGTCTGGTCGTACAGCAGCACCGTGCAGCCGGGAATTTCGCGCAGCTCCCGCTGCACGGCATCGAGTTCGTCGCGATGATGAATGCGGATGTCGCTGTCGTAGTA
>JANNYI010000135.1:0-10752 GCA_031410015.1 Betaproteobacteria bacterium
CGCCGCGTTCTAACTCGCAATAAAGCTCGCCGCCGCACCTAACCCTACTGTTGGCGTGGCTTCAGCCTCGCTGTTCGGGGGTTCGGAAACCCCGCGTGGCTGACGCCTCGCCTACACCTCGCGGCGCACCACGCGCTCTCAACCGGTCAATGCCCGGCGCGCAGCCTGAAGGCGAGCCCGGACTGCGCAACGCGCAAGCTTCCCACCGCCATTGCACCTGGACCGAGCAGCGCCTGTACGACCAGCGCGAGCATCCAGAACAGCGGATACTCCCAGCCGCCGCCCGTTCCAGCGAACATCCACCCATTGCCAGCGTGCGCCCAGATCGCCCCTGCGAGCACCGGGGCGGTCGCCAGCGAGGCGACACGGGTTTGCCACCCGCTGATCAGCATCGCGCCCGCCGCGATCTCAGTCACCAGCACCGCCCACGCCATCACCGCTGGCAACCCGAGTGACGCGAAGAACTGCACGGTCCCAGGCATCGTGAACACGAACACCTTGAGGTAGAGGCTGTGCGCCAGCAGCGCAAAGCCCAATGTGAGCCGCAACACCAACGCCGCCCAGGGCGCCGTGGCTTCCGCGATTCCGTTGCTCATGCGGGCACTCCATTCGCTGTCAGCGCGAGATCAGCCGCCGCCCACGCCTGCTTGCCGCCGGCGAACACCGCGACGTTGCGATAACCGAGCACCTGCAACCGATGCGCCAGCACGTGCGAGTTCTGGCAGGCCGGATTCGCACAGTAGGTGACGATGGCGGCATCGCGATCGGGCAGCGCCGTCAGCAGCACGTCGTCGCCGACGGTATGCGGCAGGTTGATCGCCCCGGGGATGTGCTCGGCCTGGAAGTACCGCTCGCCGAGGGCGTCGACGAGCGTGGCGGGGGGCTGCGCGGCAAGCGCCGTTTGCAGTTGGGCAAGCGTCAATTGGTTGCTCATGATGTTTCCCTGTCGGTGGCATGGAACCCGGAAGTCGGGGCCCTGCCGACAATCTAGGCTGTGCTTTGTTGCGTAGCAATTGGCAATTCATGCACTAATGCTATGCAATAATGCATAACATGGACTGGGATGATCTGCGCGTTTTCCTTGCCGTCGACAGCGCCGGATCGCTGTCGGGCGCGGCACGCGCGCTGTCCGTCAACCATTCGACGGTGCTGCGCCGCCTGCAGCGGCTCGAAGCCGACCTCAATGCGCGGCTCTACGAGCATCTGCCCTCCGGCTACGTGCTGACTGCGGCGGGCGAAGCATTGCGGGACCGCCTGCATGGGGTTGAGGACGACATCGAGGCGGCGACACGCGCGCTGCGCGGGCTCGACACCCGATTGACGGGTACGATCCGCATCACCACGGCCGACACGCTGGCGCGTGGATTGCTGCTTCCCTGTCTCGCCGGGTTCCGCAATGACAATCCCGGCATCGATCTGCAGGTCGTCGTGAACAACGCCTTTTCCAGCCTGACCAGGCGCGAGGCGGACGTGGCGCTGAGGGGGTCCAACGATCCGCCGCCGCACCTTGCCGGACGCCAGGTGGGACGCATGCAGACGGCGCTCTATGCGGCGCGCGGCTATTGGCGCAAGCAGCGCGCGCGCGCCGACCCCGCGCTGCACACGTGGGTGGCCCCCGACGAGAACCTTGGCCACCTCGCGCAGGCGCGCTGGGTGGCGACGCACGTTCCGGCCGCGCGCATCGCGCTGCGCGTGGACAACCTCACCGCGATGGTCGATGCGGTGAAGGCCGGGCTGGGTGTGGGCTACCTGTTGTGCTTTCTCGCCGACCGCGAACGTGACCTCGTGCGCGTGGCCGAGCCGATGGCGTCCTTGGACACGCAACTGTGGATCCTGACGCATCCCGACCTGCGGCGCGTGACGCGGATCCGCACGTTCACCGAATACCTGTACCGTACGCTGGCAGCGCATCCGCAGGTGCTGGCGCCGCGTCGACAAGGCAGCTGAACCCATGCAAGGACACCAGGCCCGCAAACGCTTCGGCCAGAACTTCCTGGCCGACACCCACTACGTGCGTCGCATCATCGACGCGGTCGCGCCGGTCCCCGGCGACAACCTGGTCGAGATCGGCCCGGGACTGGCCGCCATCACCGGCGGACTGATCGAGCGCGCCGGCCACATCAGCGCCATCGAGATCGATCGCGACCTGGCCGCGCGCCTGCGCACCACGTTCACGCCGGCGCAGTTGACGCTGCACGAGGCCGACGCGCTCACCTTCGACTACGCCACGCTGGGTCCGCAGTTGCGCGTGGTGGGCAACCTGCCCTACAACATCAGCTCGCCGCTCCTGTTCCTGCTGGCCGCGCACGACGCGCAATTGCGCGACCTGCACGTGATGCTGCAGAAGGAAGTGGTCGCGCGGATGACCGCCGCGCCGGGCACCGCGGATTACGGACGCCTGACGGTGATGCTGCAGGTGCGCTTTCGCATCGAGCGGTTGTTCATCGTGCCGCCCGGGGCTTTCCGGCCATCACCCAAGGTCGAATCGGCCGTGGCGCGACTAACGCCGCTGCACGACGCCAAACCCGTGATTGCCGACGCGCCGCTGTTCGCGCGAGTGGTCGGTGCGGCGTTCATGCAGCGGCGCAAGACGCTGCGCAATGCGTTGTCGACGCTGTGCGAAGCGAAAGTGATCGAGAGCGCCGCCATCGACCCCGGCGCGCGCGGCGAAACGTTGTCCGTCGACGATTTCGTGCGCCTGACGGACGCCATCGCGCGGCCGTAGGGGAGGCTTCAGCCTCGCGGGGTCATCGCCGCGCCATCCAAGCGAGGCTGAAGCCTCGCCTACAACCTCGCCTACAACCTCGCCTACAACCACGCCTGCAACCTAACCTCGCACCCAATCCCGATCCGGGCGCAGCGCCGGCGCATCGATCCGCACCACCTTCGCCCGCGCGGTATGCCCGCGCACCAGCGTCACATGGCGCAGCGGCACGCCGAACGCGTCCGCAAGAAAATGCAGCAAAGCATCGTTTGCCTTGCCGTCCACCGGCGACGCGGCAAGCTTGATCTTCAGCGCGTCGCCATGCACGCCCACCACCTGTGTGCGCGCGGCGCCCGGCTGCACATGCAGCGTCAGCACCAGCGCCTCGCCGTCAGTGCGCCGCCACGGCGGGTCGATGCTCAAATGAAGAAGCTGGTCAGCGTGCCTTCAAGCCAGGGCACCGTCATCAGCAGCAATTGCGCGACCACGATCACCACCAGCGGCGACAGGTCGAGCACGCCGCCGATCGGTGGCAGCACCCGGCGAATCGGGCGCAGGAACGGAAACGTCAATGCGTTGAGCAGGCCGGACAGCGGACCATCGGGTGCCGCCCACGACAGCACGGCCTGCACGATGATGACGACGATCAGCAGCCACAGGCACGCCTTGAGCAGCGCCACCAGCGTGGCGATCAGCACGAACAGCAGCCCGGTGCCCGAGGCCTTGATGCCGCCGAACACCAGCAGGAGCGAGAGGAGCCACAGGAACTGGAACACGATGGTGGCCACCAGCGTCGCCCAATCGAGCCCTTTCCAGCCCGGCAGCACGCGCCGCAGCGGCTTCACCAGCCAGTCGGTGAGCGCCACGACGGCCTGGCCCAGCGGATTGCGAAACGGCGCGCGCATCAACTGCATCACGAAGCGCAGCAGGAACGCATAGGTGAAGAGCCCGAAGAAGACATCGAGCAGATACTGGATCGCCTGTTGTGCCATGACCGTTACTTGCCTTCGCCCATTTCGCGGGCGCGCGCCGCCGCCGCCTTGGCGCCCTCGATGATGAGCGCCTTCACATGCCCGGCCTCCATCGTCGCCAGCGCGCGTTCGGTGGTGCCGTTCTTCGACGTCACCTGCGCGCGCAGGATGCCGGGCTCGAGCTCGGAGGCCTGCGCCAGCTTGATCGCACCGGCGAAGGTGCCATAGGACAGCGTTCGCGCGTCGGCGGCGGAGAAGCCGAGTTCGCGCGCCGCCTGCTCCAGCCCTTCGAGAAAGTAGAAGACATAGGCCGGTCCGCTGCCCGAGATGCCGGTCACCGCGTCGAGCGTCTCCTCGCGGTCGACCCAGATGACGGTGCCGGCGGCTTCCAGCACGCGACCCGCCAGCTTGCGCGCCGTGGCGGCAACCGCGGTGGCGGCGAACGCGCCGCTGACGCCCGCGCCTACCAGCGCCGGCGTGTTGGGCATGGCGCGCACGATGCGCGTGTAGCCGCCGAGCCATGTGGTCAGGTCGGCGATGCGCGTGCCCGCGGCGATGCTCATCACCACCGGCACGTCGCCCACGAATGGCGCGAGGGCTTCGGCCGCCTCGCGCATCTGCTGGGGCTTCACCGCCATCACGACGAGATCCGCGCCGTCGATGGCCCCTGCGGTCACTTCGGCAAAGATGCCGACGCCGGGAAAGCGCGACACCAGGCGATCCTGCTGCGCCGCGAATGGTTCGACCACGCGGAAGCCGCGCCCATCGACGCCATGGTTGACGAGGCCGCCGATGAGCGCGCTGGCCATGTTGCCGCCGCCGATGAATGCAAGGTTCATGTCAATGCCCGTTGTTGATCAAGTATCAGTTCGTGCGCCGAAGATGGCCGTGCCCACCCGCACCTGCGTGGCGCCTTCGGCGATCGCGATGTCGAGGTCGGCGGACATCCCCATCGACAGCGTGTCCACCGCCATCCCGTCGGCGCGCATCGCGTCGAAACAGGCACGCAATGTCCCGAATTCGCGGCGCTGCTGCGCCTCGTCGTCGGCAGGCGCCGGGATGCCCATCACCCCGCGCAGCCGCAAATGGGGCAGCGCCGCCACGGCCCGCGCCAGCGCGAGTGCCTCCGAGGGCTCGACCCCGCCCTTGCTGGCCTCCCCGCTCGCATTGACCTGCACGCATATTTCCAGCGGTGGCGCCGCGGCAGCCCGCTGCGCCGACAGCCGCTGCGCCACCTTGAGCCGGTCCACGGTCTCGATCCAGTCGAAATTGGCGGCCGCCACCCCGGTCTTGTTGGACTGGAGCGGGCCGATCAGGTGCCATTCCACGTCCGCCAGGTCGCGCAATGCGTCGCGTTTGGCCACTGCCTCCTGGACATAGTTCTCGCCGAACGCCCGTTGGCCCAGCGCATAGACCGCGCGCACCGCCTCGGCGGGAAAGGTCTTGGCCACGGCCAGCAAGCGCACCGATCCCGCGGGACGGCCTGCCCGTGCCACCGCCTCGTCTACCCGCCGCATGGCGGCTTGCCACGCCTTCTCGTACTGGCTCATAATCAGTTGGACACCCCGCGCCGCACAACTTTGGCACGCGACTTGCGTGCTACAAGTGGTTGCTTATCGGCGGAAATGCCTTCGCGCAGGATTATAGATGGACATCACCGAACTGCTGGCCTTTGCGGTCAAGAACAAGGCGTCCGACCTGCACCTTTCCGCAGGCCTGCCGCCCATGATCCGTGTCCACGGCGACATCCGGCGCATCAACCTGCCGCCGATGGAGCACGAGGACGTGCACTCGATGGTGTACGACATCATGAGCGACGCGCAGCGCAAGATGTACGAGGAAAACCTCGAGTGCGACTTTTCCTTCGCGGTACCCAACCTTGCGCGCTTCCGCGTCAACGCATTCGTGCAGCAGCGTGGCGCCGCCGCAGCCTTCCGCACCATTCCGGCCAAGGTCCTGTCGCTGGAGGAGCTGAATGCGCCGAAGGTGTTTGCCGAGATGACCAACCGCCCGCGCGGCCTGATCCTCGTCACCGGCCCCACCGGTTCGGGCAAGTCGACCACGCTGGCGGCGATGGTCAACTACGTCAACGAGGAACAGTACGGCCACATCCTCACCATCGAGGATCCGATCGAGTTCCTGCACGAATCGAAGAAGTGCCTGATCAACCAGCGCGAGGTCGGCCCGCATACGCTGTCGTTCTCCAACGCGCTGCGCAGCGCGCTGCGCGAGGATCCCGACTACATCCTGGTCGGCGAAATGCGCGACCTCGAGACCATCCGCCTGGCGCTCACCGCCGCGGAAACGGGTCACCTCGTGTTCGGCACGCTGCACACCAGTTCGGCCGCCAAGACCATCGACCGCATCATCGACGTGTTCCCCGCCGCGGAAAAGGAAATGGTCCGCGCGATGCTGTCCGAGTCGCTCGTGTCGGTGATCTCGCAGACCCTGCTCAAGACCAAGGACGGCCAGGGCCGGCTGGCGGCGCACGAGATCATGATCGGCACTCCCGCCATCCGCAACCTGATCCGCGAAGGCAAGGTGGCGCAGATGTATTCGTCGATCCAGACGTCGCAGTCGGTGGGCATGCAGACGCTCGACCAGTGCCTGGTCGACCTGGTCCGCCGCAACATGATCACGCTCGCCGACGCCCGCAATCGCGCCGTCAACAAAGACCTGTTCATGGGCGCATAAGGACATCTTCATGGAACGCGAACGCGCCACCAAATTCATCCACGAGCTGCTCGACCTGCTGGTCAAGCAGAACGGCTCCGATCTCTTCATCACCGCCAGCTTCCCGCCGGCGATCAAGGTCGACGGCAAGATCACGCCGGTGTCGAAGACGCAGTTGTCGCCGCAGCACACGATCGAGCTCGTGCGCAGCGTGATGAACGACAAGCAGGCCTCCGAGTTCGAAGGGTCGAAGGAATGCAACTTCGCCATCAGCCCGCCCGGCATCGGCCGGTTCCGCGTCAATGCGTTCGTGCAACAGGGCCGCGTGGGCATGGTGCTGCGCGCGATCACCACCGACATCCCCAAGTTCGACGACCTCGGCCTGCCGCCGGTGCTGAAGGACATCATCATGTCCAAGCGCGGCATCATGATGTTCATCGGCGCCACGGGCGCGGGCAAGTCGACGTCGATGGCGTCGCTGCTCGGCTACCGCAACGAGAACAGCTACGGCCACATCATCACGATCGAGGACCCGATCGAGTTCGTGCACGAACACATCAACTGCATCATCACGCAGCGCGAAGTGGGTGTGGACTGCGACGGCTGGGGCATCGCGCTGAAGAACACGCTGCGGCAGGCGCCCGACGTCATCCTGATCGGCGAAGTGCGCGAACGCGAGACGATGGACTATGCGATCTCGTTCGCGGAAACGGGGCACCTGTGCCTCGCCACGCTGCACGCCAACAGCACCAACCAGGCGCTCGACCGGATCATCAACTTCTTCCCGGAAGAACGCCGCGCGCAGCTCTTGATGGACCTGTCGCTCAACGTGCGCGCCTTCGTCGCCCAGCGGCTCATCCCGCGCCGCGACGGCCGTGGCCGCGTGCCGGCGGTGGAGGTGCTGCTCAACTCCCCGCTGATCTCCGATCTCATCTTCAAGGGGGACGTGTCCGGCATCAAGGACATCATGAAGAAGTCGCGCGAGCTGGGCATGCAGACCTTCGACCAGTCGCTGTTCGACCTGTACGAAGCCGGCCTCATCACGTATGAGGATGCGCTGCGCAACGCCGATTCGCTGAACGACCTGCGGCTCGAGATCAAGCTGCACGGCAAGGAAGCCAAGAACCGCAACGTGTTCTCGGGCATCGGCAACCTCGACATCGTCCCGGACGCGGCCAACAACCTCAACGTGTAGTCCGCAGCGCCGTTGGCCCGGGGCCGGCGTCGACTGTGCCAGAATGGGGATCGCCCCCCTTCCTCACGCCCCATGGCCGGCCTCCACGCCTCCACTCCGGTTCCCACCGAGATCAAGCTGCACCAGACGTCCCGGGTGCTCGAAATTTCGTTCGCCAACGGCAGCACGTTCCGGCTGCCCTGCGAATACCTGCGCGTCCAGTCGCCGTCGGCGGAAGTGCGCGGCCACGGCCCCGGGCAGGAGACGCTGCAGACCGGCAAGGAAGCGGTGGGCATTTCCGAGATCGAAACGGTCGGCCACTACGCGATCCGGCCGGTCTTCACCGATGGTCACAATTCCGGCATCTATTCCTGGGATTACCTGTACGACCTGGGGGTCCGGCAATCCGAATTGTGGCAAAGCTATCTCGATCGCCTGGCGGCCGCCGGCGCCAGCCGGAAGGCAGGCTGACATGGACGAACGCACGCAATTCGGCTTCGAGGAGGTGTCCCCGGACGAGAAGACCCGGCGCGTGCGCGGCGTCTTCGACTCGGTGGCCCGCAAGTACGACGTGATGAACGACCTCATGTCGGGCGGCCTGCACCGGCTGTGGAAGCGCTTTGCCATCGAAGTGGCGCAGTTGCGCCCGGGCCAGCGCGTGCTGGACCTGGCCGGCGGCACCGGCGACCTCGCGCTGCTGTTCGCCCGCCGGGTTGGCGCGGAGGGGGTCGTCGTCCATACCGACATCAACGGCGCCATGCTGGCCGAAGGCCGCGACAAGCTGCTGGATGGCGGGTTGGTCCTGCCTACGGTGCAGTGCAACGCCGAGGCGCTGCCGTTTGCCGATCGAACGTTCGACGTGGTCTCGATCGCCTTCGGGCTGCGCAATGTCACGCACAAGGACCGGGCGCTGGCCGAGATGCGCCGGGTGACCAAGCCCGGTGGGCTGGCACTGGTGCTCGAATTCTCGCAGGTGGCCGCACCGCTCGCCCCGGCCTACGACTGGTACAGCTTCAACGTGCTGCCCCGGGTGGGGAAGTGGGTGGCCGGCGACGCCGACAGCTACCGCTACCTGGCCGAATCGATTCGTGTCCACCCCAAACAGGAAGCGTTAAAGGCGATGATGGAACATGTCGGCTTCGACCGGGTCGAATACTTCAACCTGACGGCGGGGGTGGTCGCAGTCCACGTCGGCAGGGTGTATTGAATCGCACCATGAGCGGCCGCACCTTTATGTGCGGAGCACTGTCCGGCAGCGCGGGTCAACAATCCCGGTCCGCGCGCATCGACACTCGAGGAGGTTTTGCATGAATCGCACCATAGCCATCGCCGCAGGACTGTTGACCGTCATCGCGCTGCTCGGCGCTGATTTCGCCGAGGCCAAGCGCATGGGCGGCGGCAAGAGCATCGGCGCCCAGCGCCAGGTCACCCCGTCGACGCCCACCGCGCCCAGCGCGACGCCGGCAGCACCCTCGGCACCGATGCAGTCGGCCGCCGCGCCCGCCGCCGCCGCCAAGGCCGCCGCGCCCGCGTCGGGCATGTCGCGCTGGATGGGCCCGATCGCAGGCCTCGCGGCCGGGCTCGGCATCGCCGCGCTGCTGTCGCACTTCGGCCTGGGCGAAGGCTTCGCCAACATCCTGATGATCGCGCTGCTCGCGATCGGCGTGCTGTTCCTCGTCCGCCTGTTCCTGGCCAAGCGCGCGCCCACCAAGTCCCCGCTGCAGTACGCCGGTGCCACGCCCACCGGCGGAGCCGCCCCCATCGGTTACGAGACGCAGGCGCCGCGCAGCGAAGGCACGCCGGCGGGCAAGTTCGAACCGGTGTTCGGTGGCGGCGCCTCCGCCGCCGCTGCGGCCCCGGTTGCCGCATCGAAATTCCCGCCGGGCTTCGAGCCGGGTCCGTTCGCCGAGCAGGCCAAGCTGCAATTCCGCAAGTTGCAGGCGGGCTACGACAAGGGCGACCACGCCGCATTGGCCGAGGTGATGACGCCCGAGATGCTGGCCGAAGTGGGCCGCGAGCTCGACGGCCGCGGCACGCACACCGCCACCGAAGTGATGCAGCTCGACGCAGAAGTGCTCCAGGTGGTCACCGAGGGCGACAAGCACTGGATCAACGTCCACTTCAAGGGCCTGCTGCGCGAGGACGGCACGGTGTTGCCGCGCGAGTTCGACGAAGTCTGGAATCTGGTGAAACCGGTGGACGGCTCGTCGGGCTGGTTGCTGGCCGGCATCCAGCAGGTCGATGCCGTGGCGTGATCCCGGCGAGGTGCCGCTGCACCTCGCCAATCGGATGCTCCAGCAACAGGATTGGGCGCGAGCCAGGCTCGCGCCCTTTGCTTCCCGCACGCTGGCGCTCACCATTGGCCCGATGCACGTGCTCTGGAGCATCGGCGAAGGCGGTACGCTCGCAGCCGGCACCGCCGGCGCGGCAGCGGACCTGGGTCTTTCGATCTCGCCGCTCGCAGTGCCCGCGTTGCTGGCCGATCCATCCCGCTGGAACGAACTGGTCCGCGAAAGCGGCGACGCCGAGCTGGGGGGCGCGCTGAAGGAAATCGCGCAGACCACGCCGTGGCTCGTTGAGAAGCTGCTCGGCGACGCCCTCGGCCCGGTTGCCGGCCAGCGGGTGGCCGACCTCGGGCGCAGCCTGCTGCAGATTCCCCGCTACGCCGGCGAACGCCTCGCCGACAGCGCCGTGAGCTATGCCCGCGACGAGGCGCAGCTTTTGGCCCCCGCCGCGGCGATGCGCCGCTTCACCGCCGAGGTGGCGGAGGTCGACGTTGCCGTCGATGCGCTCGCCGCGCGCGTTGAAGCGCTGAGCGAGCGGTTGTCGCGCCCGACCCTCTGAGCGAGGTACCCCTCCCGTAGAATGACGGGATGCGCATCACCCGCCTGCTCCGCATCACCACCGTCGCAATGCGCTTCGGACTCGACGAGTTCGTGCTGGAGCACGCGCGGCTGCGCGGATTCAGGCCCTTCGTCGATCGCCTGCTGTTCTGGCGCGACCTGTCGCAGCCGCGCGCGGTGCGGCTGCGCCTGGCGCTCGAGGCGCTCGGCCCGATCTTCGTCAAGTTCGGGCAGATGCTGTCCACGCGGCGCGACCTCCTGCCGCCCGACATCTCCGACGAACTCGCGAAACTGCAGGACCGCGTCCCGCCGTTTCCGGGCGAAGAGGTCGTCGCCATCCTCGAGAAAAGCTACGGCCGCCCCGTCGACCAGGTGTTCCGCGCGTTC
>JANNYI010000136.1:0-3798 GCA_031410015.1 Betaproteobacteria bacterium
GCCTTGCGCCCGAACCGCGTGCCCTTGGCCATCGCGCGCGCCTGGCGCGTGTTCTTGGTCTTGCGATTCTCGGTGTAATCCACCGCCTGGCGGAAGGCGCGCTTGTTCGCTTCCTTGTAGACCTTGGCGCAGCGCGTTTCCTCGCCGCAGCGAACGACGAACACCATCGCCTCCTTGCCGCTCATCAACTGGCGGACGACGCCGTCGATCAGGCCGTCTTCGAGCAGCGGCTGCAGTCGCTTGGGTATCTTCATGGGGACAGGGGTACGCTAATCCCGCACGGCGTTGCGTTGCGCCGCGCGGCCGCCGCGACGACGCATCGCCGCCTGCCGGCCACGAGCACCGGTGCGCGCTGAATCAATACATGCGCTCGAGCTTGCCCGAGTACAGCACGGGGCCCTGCGGCGCGCCGGTGGTCGAGCCGCCGGCGGCCTCGAGACTGACGGCCAATGCCGGCACGTTGGCGAACGCGACGTCGGGCAGATTGGGCAACGTGACTCTGGCAACCGCCCCGCGCGCGAGCACGCCCAGCGAACGCGGCGGCTGGCCGGTGGGCAGCATCCAGAGTTCCAATGCCTTGTTGGGCGGCACGGCGGCCGCGTCGATGGTCTTGACGGTCAACACCCGGTCGGCGCGCGCCATCGTGGCGATCAACGCGGGCTTGGCGTCGGGGCCCGCCAGCACGGCGACGATCGCCTGCTCCGGCACTGCGGGCGCAGGCGTGAGCAACACGAGGCCGAGCGCAAAGGTGGCGACGAAACTGGCCAGGGCGAGGCCGCGCCACAACGCCACGCGGTTCCACCACGATGCCGGCGCCGTGGCGCGCACCGGCTCGAGGCCGAGGCGCAGCGCGATCACCTTCCATAGCCGGGGCGACGGGGTGATGGGCGGCGCGCCTTCGGCCAGCGGTGACAGGCGCTGCTCCCAACTGCGGATGGCCGCCGCGACCACGGTATCGGTCTGCGCCATCCGCGCGAGCCGCGCCCGTGCGCGCGCCGGCAGCGTGCCAAGCGCATATTGCGCGGCCAGGAGGTCGAGGCGTTGCGGACGGTCGGGGCGGGAGAGGTTCATTCGGAGCGGGCGTAGCCTGCGCGGTCGAGGCAGGTCTTCAGTTTTTCAAGGCCGCGGCGCACCCATGACTTGACGGTGCCCAGCGGCTCGTGGAGTTGCGCGGCCAATTCGGAATGCGACATGCCGTGATAGAAGGCGAGCGCAATGGCCTGCTTGGGACCGGCATCGAGCTTGTCGACGCAATCGCGGACCGAGCGGGCTTCGGCCCCGGCCAGCAGCATGGCGGTGGGCGAGGGCGCATCGGAGGGCGGGTCGTAGGCTGGGGCATCGTCGTCGTCGGAGGAGGCAAGGGTGACCGTATCCAGTTCCCGCCGGCGCAACTGATCGAGGCAGCGATTGCGGACAATCGTGGTGAGCCACGTCAGCGGCTGGCTCTTGGCGGCTTCGTAGGAGCCCGCGTGGTGCCAGACGTTGACATAGGCCTCCTGCAGGATTTCCTCGGCAGCAGACGGGTCACGCAAGATACGCAAGGCAACGCCATATAGATGCGACGATGTTTTTTCGTAGAACTCGCCGAAGGCCGTCTGGTCGCCCAGCGCGACGCGGGACAGGAGCGCCGCCAGGCGGATGCTCTTCTCGGTGGGAGCGGCGACGGCCATCGACGGGTCAGCCGCGGGCGCGGCCCTTCTGCCACAGGACGTCGGGCGTACCGGCGGCGCGATTGACGGCGCGCGCCAGCACGAACAGCAGGTCGGACAGGCGGTTGACGTACACGCGCGCATTGGCGGTGACGGCGCCGTCCGTGGCGGCATCGATCAGCGTACGTTCGGCGCGGCGACATACGGTGCGGGCAACATGCGCCAGCGCGGCGCCGCGCGTGCCGCCCGGCAGGATGAATTCCTTCAGCGGCGGCAGCGTAGCGTTGAGCCGCTCGACCTCGCGCTCGAGGCGCTCGATGTGCGCGGGCGTGACCATCGCGGCGCCGGGAATCGACAACTCGCCGCCCAGGTCGAAGAGATCGTGCTGGATGGTTAGGAGGCACTCGGCGATGTCCGGCGACAACGACTCGGTGAGCAGGAGGCCGATGGTCGAATTGAGTTCGTCGATCGTGCCGATGGCCTCGATGCGCGGCGACGTCTTGGGCACGCGCGAACCGTCACCGAGGCCGGTGGTGCCGGCATCGCCGGTGCGTGTAACGATCTTGGAAAGGCGGTGACCCATGGTGGCAACTTGGTGGCGCGGTGCGCCGAGGGTAGCTAAATCGGGGGACAGGGGCAAGCGGTACAACCGGTATTTGCTACGATGCACGGCATAACCAGAAAGTTCCGGAGGAGTGGATCATGAGTGCGTTTGCAGAAGGCCTCGGCCGCAATCACGCCAACCATGCGCCGCTGACGCCACTGTCGTTGCTGGCGCGTACCGCCAGCGTCTGGCCCGATCGCGTTGCAATCGTGCATGGCGACCGCCGCACCACCTGGCGCGATGTCGAGTTGCGCTCGCGGCGGCTGGCCAGTGCGCTGGCGTCGCGCGGCATCAGGCGCGGTGACACGGTGGCGGCAATGCTCGCCAATACGCCGGAGATGATTGAAGCGCATTTCGGCATTCCGATGCTGGGTGCGGTGCTCAACACGCTCAACACGCGCCTCGACGCCGAGGCGCTGGCCTTCATGCTGGATCACGGCGAGGCGCAGGTGCTGCTCACCGACACCGAATTCTCGCCGCTGATGCAGGACGTGCTGGCGCGGGTCAAGCACAGGCCGCTCGTGATCGACATCGTCGACATGGAGGGCCCCGGCGGCGAGTTGCTGGGCGACACGGATTACGAGGCGCTGCTGGCCGGTGGCGACCCTGCGTACGAGTGGCAACCGCCCGCGGACGAGTGGGACGCCATTTCGCTCAACTACACGTCGGGCACCACGGGCAACCCGAAGGGTGTCGTGTACCACCACCGCGGCGCTTACCTCAACGCGATCTCCAACATCGTCGACTGGGGCATGCCGCGGCATTCGGTGTACCTGTGGACACTGCCGATGTTCCATTGCAACGGCTGGTGCTTTGCGTGGACGATGGCGGCCAATGCGGGAACCAACGTCTGCCTGCGCAAGGTCGAGCCCGGCGCCATTTTCGATGCCATTCGCGCGCACCGGGTTACCCATTTCAGCGGCGCGCCGATCGTGCACTCGCTGCTCATCAACGCGCCCGACGAAATGAAGCGCGGCATTACGCACCGCGTCTCGGGATTGGTGGCGGCGGCAGCACCGCCAGCCGCGATGATCGAGGGCATGGAGCGCATGGGCTTCGACATCACGCATGTCTACGGCCTCACCGAAACCTACGGGCCGGCAGCGGTGTGCGCGCGGCAGGAGGCGTGGGCGGCGCTGGACATCGGCGCGCGCACGGAGCGCTACGGGCGCCAGGGCGTGCGGTACACGCTGCAGGAGGGGATGACCGTGATGGATCCCGAGACCATGCGCGAAGTGCCGCGCGATGGTGAAACAATGGGCGAGATCATGTTCCGCGGCAATATCACGATGAAGGGCTATCTCAAGAACCCCGCGGCCACCGCGGAGGCATTCGCCGGCGGCTGGTTCCACTCCGGCGATCTCGCGGTGCTGCAACCCGACGGGTACGTGAAGATCAAGGATCGCAGCAAGGACGTGATCATTTCCGGCGGCGAGAACATCAGCTCGCTGGAGGTGGAGGACGCGCTGTACCGGCACCCGGCCGTGCTCGCGGTCGCCGTGGTGGCCCAGCCGGACGCCAAATGGGGCGAGACGCCGTGCGCCT
>JANNYI010000137.1:0-16640 GCA_031410015.1 Betaproteobacteria bacterium
GGCGATCGAGATCCCGGCCTTGGCCGGCGTGTCCGCGGTGCCGGTCACCGACAGCAGCCCGGATTCGCTCTGGATCAGCAGGTCGTAGGCCTTCTTGTCGCGATAGGGGCCGTCGTTGCCATAGCCCGAGATGTCGCAGACGATGAGCGAAGGCTTGATCGCGGCGAGCGCTTCGTACGCGAGGCCAAGCCGCGCGGCCGCGCCGGGCGCCAGATTCTGCACGACGACGTCGGCTTCCTCCCGGATCAGCCGGTGCAGGATCCGTTGCGCCTCCGGGTGCTTGACGTCGAGCGTCAGGCTTTCCTTGCCCCGGTTGGTCCAGACGAAGTGCGAGGCGAGGCCGCGCGCGCGCTCGTCGTAGCCGCGCGCGAAGTCGCCCACGCCGGGGCGCTCGATCTTGATCACCCGGGCGCCGAGGTCGGCCAGCTGCCGCGTGGCGAAGGGCGCGGCGATCGCGTGTTCCAGCGTGACGACCGTGAGGCCCTGCAGCGGTTGCATCGTCATCCGCTCAGGCGAGGACGGCCGTGGCATCCATCGCCAGCGCGCCTTCGTGGTCGCGGATCCAGAGCTTGACGGTGTGCCCGTCGGATTGCGGCGCGCCGCAGACGACGAAGCGGTGGATGTCGAAAACGGGGCGCAGCGCGCGGAACTCGTAACGCGCGACCGTGGCGTCAGGCCGGCGGTGGCGCAGCAGGTCGAGCAGCAGTGTCGCCAGGAGCGGGCCGTGCACGATGAGCCCCGGATAGCCCTCCACCTCGGTCACGTACTTGCGGTCGTAATGAATGCGGTGGCCGTTGAAGGTCAACGCGGAGTAGCGAAAGAGCAGCACATCGTCGGCCTGCCACGGTTGTTCCCATGGCGAGGCGGCGGGCGCGGCCTGTGGCGGTGGCGCGACTTCACCGGGCTTCGCCGCTTCGCGATAGACGATGTCGTGGAATTCCGTGATCGCGGGGGTGGCCGCGCCGCGAATGCGAATCTCGTGCTTCACCTTGACGAAGACCAGTTCGCCGGTGCGGCCGTGCTTCGCCGTGACGTTGTCGATGGTGGAGGTGCGCTCGATCGCATCGCCGACGGCCAGCGGCGCGTGCAGCGTCAATTGGCTGCCCGCCCACATGCGCCGCGGCAACGGCACCGGCGGCAGGAAGCCGCCGCGCTGCGGATGGCCATCGGGACCGATGTCGGACTGGCGCGCCAGTGGCAGGAAATAGAGCCAGTGCCACAGCGGCGGCAACGGCGTGCCGGGCGCAGGGCGTTCGGACGGGCGGTCGAGCGTGGCCGAGAGCGCGGCCACCGGCGTGGCCGTGACGGTGTCCGCGAGCGTTTCCGTTCTGCCGATCCAATCCGCAAGGTTCATCGCAGCATTCCTGAAGAAATTCGTGCCACCACTGCCGGACACGCATTGAAGTGTGCGCGGGGGGGCAGTGAGTGCGGCACGGGTTCGCGTACTGCGCACCATAACGCAAACCGCCGCCGTCCATATCCGGTAATGGCAAATACATTAGATAATGTACAATTCAAGCGGTTGGAAGAAATACACAGGACGCGCTGGTCCGATTGTCAGCACCGGGCCGGGCCGCGATACTGTTCCTCCGCCGAACCTGCGCGTGGCGTTTGCCGCGCGGCCTTCCATCACAGGGATTCCATGGACACCAAGAAATTCGCGTCGCACGCCGACCTGGAAGAAAAGAAGGTGAGCTTCGACCGGCTGTCCGCGCACGCCTACGCCTACACGGCGGAAGGCGATCCCAATACCGGCATCATCATCGGCGACGACGCGGTGATGGTGATCGACACCCAGGCAACGCCGGTGATGGCGCAGGACGTGATCCGGCGCATCCGCCAAGTGACCGACAAGCCGATCAAGTACGTGGTGCTGTCGCACTATCACGCCGTGCGCGTGCTGGGGGCCACCGGCTACAAGCCCGAGCACATCATCGCCAGTCGCGATACGTACGAACTGATCATCGAGCGCGGCGAGCAGGACATGAAGAGCGAAATCGAGCGCTTCCCGCGCCTCTTTCGCGCGGTCGAGTCGGTGCCGGGCCTCACGTGGCCCACGCTGGTGTTCGAGAAACGCATGACGCTGTGGCTGGGCAAGCTGCAGGTCGAGCTGATGCAGCTGGGGCGCGGCCACACGAAGGGCGACACGGTGGCCTGGCTGCCGCAGGAGAAGATCCTGTTCTCCGGCGACCTTGTCGAGTTCGATGCCACGCCCTACACGGGCGACGCGTACCTCACCGACTGGCCCGCCACGCTCGACGCATTGGCCGCGCTGCATCCGGAGCAGCTGGTGCCGGGCCGCGGCGCCGCGCTCAAGTCGCCGGCCGAGGTCAAGGCGGGGCTGGATGGCACGCGCGCGTTCGTCACGACGATGTTCGAGGCGGTGAAGCGGGGTGCCTCGGCCGGCAAGGACCTGCGCACCGTGTACCACGAGACCTACGCGGCACTCAAACCCCGCTTCGGACATTGGGTGATCTTCGACCACTGCCTGCCGTTCGACGTGACGCGCGCCTTCGACGAGGCCACGCAGTATCCGCATCCGCGCATCTGGACCGCGCAGCGCGACAAGGAGATGTGGCAGGCGCTCGAAGGCTGAGCGCGCCACCCCTTCCACGTCATGACCGCGATGGCCGCCTACGCCAATCCGGTGTACCCGTATCGCCGGCCGCCCGAATTGGACGGCGCGCCGCGGCACCGCGGGGTGGTCGTGATCGGCGCGGGCCCCGTGGGGCTCGCCACCGCCATCGATCTCGCGCAGCGCGGCATTCCGGTGCTGGTGCTGGACGACGACAACACGGTCAGCGTCGGCTCGCGCGCCATCTGCTATGCGAAGCGCACGCTCGAGATATTCGATCGCCTGGGTTGCGGCGAAACGGTCGCCAGCAAGGGTGTCGGCTGGAGCGTGGGCAAGGTCTATCACGGCGACCGGCTGGCCTACCAGTTCGACCTGCTGCCGGAGTCCGGGCACCGGCGCCCGGCCTTCGTCAATCTGCAGCAGTACTACCTCGAGGAGTACCTGGTCGAGCGCGCGAGCGCGCTGGCGGCGCTGGAGCTGCGCTGGGAGCATCGCGTGGTGGGCGTGGCGCATGACGACGAGGCCGTCTCGCTGCGCGTGTCCACGCCCGACGGCGACTACGAACTCACATGCGACTGGCTGGTGGTGTGCGATGGCGCGCGCAGTCCGGTGCGGCACCTGCTGGGACTCGATACCGAAGGGCAGGTGTTTCACGACCGTTTCCTGATTGCCGATATCCGGATGACGTCGGACTTTCCTGCCGAGCGTCGCTTCTGGTTCGACCCACCGTTCCATCCCAATCAATCGGTGCTGCTGCACCGGCAGCCCGACAACGTGTGGCGCGTGGATTTCCAGCTGGGCTGCGACGCCGACCCGGAGGTGGAGAAGCAACCGGAGCGCATCCTGCCGCGCTTGGCGGCCATGCTCGGGCCCGATGCGGAATTCGAGATCGAATGGGCCAGCGTCTACACGTTTCAATGCCGGCGGATGCAGAAGTTCCGCCAGGGCCGCGTGTTCTTCGCCGGGGACGCGGCGCATCTCGTCAGCCCGTTCGGCGCGCGCGGCGCCAACAGCGGCGTGCAGGATGCGGACAACCTCGTCTGGAAGCTCGACCTCGTGCTGCGCGGACTCGCGCCGGCGCGGCTACTCGATACCTACGACGACGAGCGCGTCGCCGCCGCCGACGACAACATCCGCAACTCGACGCGATCCACCGACTTCATCACGCCGAAGAGCGCGGTGTCGCGCGTGTTCCGCGATGCGGTGCTGGGACTTGCGCGGGACCATCCCTTCGCGCGGAAACTCGTCAACAGCGGCCGGCTGTCGGTGCCCACGGTGCTGGTGGATTCAACGCTCAACACGCCAGACGTCGAGCCTTTCGCCGGCGCCATGGTGCCGGGCGCGCCGGCCGCGGACGCGCCGGTGTCGGGCGCGCAGGGCCACTGGCTGCTCGACCATCTGGGCGGCACCTTCGTGCTGCTGCTCTTCGGATCCGGCGTCACTGCCTCGGAGGTGCGCGTGCTGGCAGGCGGCGATGTGCCGTGCCGCGTGGTGACGATCGGTGGGGAGGCGCCCGGCGCGCTGGCCGACGCCGCAGGCCTGGTGGCGGCGCGCTACGACGGCACGCCGGGCGCCTGTTACCTGTTCCGCCCCGACCAGCACGTGTGCGCGCGGTGGCGCAGTTTCAACCCGTTGCGGGTGCGCGCGGCGATCGCGCGCGCCTGCGCCCGCGCCGACTCGTGAGGTTCCTGCCGTGCTCAACACCGAACCCAATATTGCCGCGCCGGACGATTTCTACGAAGCGCTGCTGGGCATCCACCGCGACCTGACGGAAGCGCAAAGCGCGCTCGTCAATGCGCGTCTGATCCTGCTCCTGGCCAACCACATCGGCGATCCTGCCGTGCTGCGCGAGGCGATGCAGGCCGCGCGCGCCGGCGTGCTGGCCGACCCGGAGGCGGGTCGCTGAGCGCGACCTGGCCCCGTCACCGAGGACCAATCGTTCAATCATGACCACCACGACCTTGTCACCCGCCGCCAGCCCCGTTGCCGCTTCCGGCCGCGCCACGCCGCTCGCCTACCAGACCGGCTTCGGCAACGAGTTCGCCACGGAGGCGCTGCCCGGCGCGTTGCCGCAGGGCCAGAACTCCCCGCAGCGCGCGCCGTACGGCCTCTATGCCGAGCAACTGTCCGGAACGGCGTTCACCGCGCCGCGCGCGTCCAACTTTCGCGCGTGGACCTACCGGATCCGCCCGGCCGCGATGCACGAGCCCTTCGCGCCGCTGGCCCATCCGCGTCTTGTCAGCGCGTTTGGCGACGTGCCGACACCGCCCAACCAGATGCGTTGGGATCCGCTGCCGTTGCCCGTCGCGCCCACCGATTTCATCGATGGCTTCGTCACGATGGCCGGCAACGGCGCGCCGCAGGGCATGGCCGGCTGCGCCATCCACGTCTACGCCGCCAACAAGTCGATGCTCGACCGTTTCTTCTACAACGCGGACGGCGAGCTGCTGATCGTGCCGCAGGAAGGGCGCCTGTTGTGCCTTACCGAGTTCGGCCGCATCGAGGTCGAGCCGCAGGAGATCGTGGTGATTCCGCGTGGCGTGCGCTTTCGCGTAGAACTGCCGGATGGTGTTGCGCGCGGCTACGTCTGCGAGAACTACGGCGCGGCGTTCAAACTGCCGGACTTGGGCGTGCTGGGATCGAATGGGTTGGCCAATCCGCGTGACTTCCTGACGCCGCACGCTTGGTACGAGGACCGCGAGGGCGCGTTCGAACTGGTCACCAAGTTCATGGGCCGCCTGTGGCACGCCGCGATCGATCATTCGCCGCTGGACGTGGTGGCATGGCACGGCAACTACGCGCCCTACAAGTACGACCTGCGCCGCTTCAACGTGATCGGCTCGATCAGCTACGACCATCCGGACCCGTCGATCTTCCTCGTGCTGCAGTCGGTGAGCGATACGCCGGGTGTGGACATGATCGATTTCGTGATCTTTCCGCCGCGGATCCTGGCGATGGAACACACGTTCCGCCCGCCATGGTTCCATCGCAACGTCGCCAGTGAATTCATGGGCATCGTGCACGGCGTCTACGACGCGAAGGCGGAAGGCTTCGTCCCCGGCGGCGCGAGCCTGCACAATTGCATGACCGGGCACGGTCCGGACGTCGAGACCTTCGAACGTGCCAGCGCCGCCGATCTCTCGCAGCCCACGCGCATCACCGACACGATGGCCTTCATGATCGAGACGCGGCTGCCGATCCTGCCCACCCGCCACGCGCTCGAATCCGCCCAGCTGCAGCCGGAGTACTACCGCTGCTGGCAGGGCCTGCGCAAGCACTTCAATCCCCATCAACCGTGACCCCGACGGAAGCCGCCATGCCCGCAGCCTTCACCACCATCCTCACTGAGACGCGCGACCGGGTCGGTATCGTCCGGTTGAATCGCCCGGAGCGCATGAACGCGCTGAACGACGTGCTCGCCCGCGAACTGGGCGCCGCGCTGCATGCCTTCGACGACGATCCGGCCATCGGCTGCATCGTGCTCACCGGCAATGCGAAAGCCTTTGCCGCGGGTGCGGACATCGGCGCGATGGCGCAATGGGACTATGCCAAGGTGTTCGGCGACGACTACATCACGCGCGACTGGGAGGCGGTGCGCCGCATCCGCAAGCCCGTCGTTGCGGCGGTGGCAGGTTACGCGCTGGGCGGCGGCTGCGAGCTGGCGATGGCCTGCGACACGATCGTCGCGGCGGACAGCGCCAAGTTCGGCCAGCCCGAGATCACGATCGGCACGATGCCGGGCATGGGCGGCACGCAGCGGCTGCCGCGCGCCATCGGCAAGGCCAAGGCCTTCGACTGGTGCCTTACCGGCCGCATGGTGGACGCCGCCGAAGCCGAGCGCACCGGTCTCGTGGCGCGCGTGGTGGCGGCGGACGCGCTCGAGGCGGAGGCGCTGGCGTTTGCGGCGAAGATCGCGTCGTTTTCGCTGCCGGTGGTGCTGAAGATCAAGGAAGCGATCAATCGCGCTTACGAGTCGTCGCTGGCCGAAGGCCTGCTGTTCGAGCGCCGCGAGTTCCACGCCACTTTTGCGCTGGCCGACCAGAAGGAAGGCATGGCCGCGTTCGTGGAAAAGCGGAAGCCCGTGTTCAGGCATCGCTAGCGGCGTCGACCACGGTAGAATCGGGGGTCATGGCGCAAGGCAGGATTGCCGCGCCACCCGATCCGGATCGTGTCCATGCTGCGTTCCCGCCTGCTGTTGTTGCCGTTGCTGCTGTGCGTAGCCCTCAGCGGCTGCATGTCGGTGTCCACGTCGACGTCCGTGAAGGGCGTGTGGAAAGATCCGAAGTACGCCGGCCCGCCGCTGCGCAAGATCTTCGTGATCAGCCTGATGAAGATCGAGCCGGGGGGCCGCGATGCGGTCGAGGACGCGATCGTGGCGAAGCTCAAGGCCGCCGGCACCGACGCGGTGGCGGCGCACACCGTCAAGGGCGACGACACCGAGCTCATCACCGCCATCCGCAATTCGGGTGCCGACGCGGTCATGATGGCGCAGGTGCGCTGGCTGTCGTCGTACGAGCCCTACGCCGTCGGCGAAACCTATGACTCGCCGTCACCGGACAAGATGGGTCACTCGGATTTCTTCAAGGAGCAGGGTGCGAATCAGGCCACCGACTACAAGGTGGCCAAGATCGGCACTGGCCTCTGGATCGGGGCCTTCGACAAGCAGGTGTGGACGGCCTTCACCGACTCCTACGATGCGGCCAACCTCGCCCGCAACATTCCCGATTACACCGCCAAGCTCGTCGCCGCGCTCGCCCGCGATCGCATGATCGCGGCACCGAAGACCGCCAACTGATTCACTGCACGGAGATCTCCACTCATGTCGATGTTGCGCCCCCTGGCCCTCGCGGGCATGGCCCTGCTGCTGGCCGCCTGCCAGTCCACCACCATCCGTTCGGCGTGGTACGACACCAATTACAAGGGTGGCGTGCTGAAGAAGGTGGTGGTGGTCGCGAGCGACGGCACCACGGCCGACAGCCGCGTGGTCGAGGACATCATCGTGCAGAAGTTGAATGTCGCAGGCGTGCAGGCCATCCCGGGCTACAGCACGGTGCCGCCGGACGCGCGTCGGGGTGAGGCTTCGTTCTCCGCCGCGGTGGCGGCCTCCGGCGCCGATGCGGTGCTGATGGTGAGGCTGCTGCGCGTGGACACGAAGACGCAGGTGTCGACGATGATGGTGCCCGGCGGCGGCTTCGGCGCTTACGGCGGCTTCTACGGTGGCTTCTACGGCGGCCCCGGCTTCTATCCGGTGACGGATGTCACGCAGTACGATGTGGCGTCGGTGGAAACCAACCTGTACGACGCGCGCACCCGCAACCTGATCTGGGCCGGCACCACCGAGACGATCAATCCGTCGGACGTGGGCAAGCAGGCGCCGGGCTTTGCCGATCTCCTGATCACGCAATTCCGCGCGCGCGGGCTGGTGCCGCCGGCGAAGTAACGCGGTTTGAGCAGTCTGTGTTGCGGCCGTAGGCGAGGCTTCAGCCTCGCGGGGTCGATGTGGCGATTGCCGCAGCGAGGCTGAAGCCTCGCCTGCACGGCTAGCCTAAGGTTGCCGGTTGAAGCGCATCACGCTGCCGCTGGCCAGCGTCAGGGTCAGCTGGCCCTGCGCCACGCCGTAGCCGGCAACACGCTCGAGGTCGCGCAGGAACTCGCCGTCACGCGAACCTTCCGCGCACATCATCTTGGTGAGCGCGAACGGACCCATCTTCATGGTCGAGCCATTGATCTCGTACGGACCGGCGCCACGGTTGCAGTCGGCACGCAGGTTGACGCGTCCGCCGCCCTGGAACGCCAGCGTGTAGCGATCCGCGCCCGCCGGCGCCACGACCGGTGCGCCGGCCTGTTGCGTGCCCTGCCAGAGCCACACGGCGCCCGTGAGGTCGTTGCTGTCCGGGGCGATCATCGGTGGCGGGGCCGTGCTGCCGGGAGCGAATGCCGGCACGCGGTTGAGGCTGCCTTCGTTGGCGGGCGCGGCGCAGGCCGCCAGCAGGGGCAGCAGCACCGCGAGCCGGGAAATCGAGCGGAGCATGGCCGGTCTTCCTGTCCTGAAAGAAATCGATGATAACGCGGCCCGGCTGCGCTCGCGCGCGGACGGGTAGAATCCTCCACTTCCCCGTCATCACATCAGCGCGCCGCCCGTCCATGTCCCACCATGCCGCCATCCTTGCCGCGCTGAACGCGCAGCGCGTATTCGATCGTTGTGCAGCGCTTGGCCGGCTGTCGGAGCTGGAAGGCGGGCTCACGCGCGTGTTCCTGTCGCCGCAGCAGGCGCAGGCCAATGCGCTGGTGCTGGGCTGGATGCGCGAGGCGGGCATGGACGCGCACGTCGACGCGATGGGCAACTGCGTCGGCCGCTACGAGGGCACCGCACCGGGGCTGCCGTGCCTGATGCTGGGTTCGCATCTCGACACGGTGCGCGACGCCGGAAGGTACGACGGCATGCTTGGCGTCCTGTCCGCGATCGAGTGCGTCGCGGCGCTGCATGCGACCGGAACGCGCCTGCCTCATGCCGTCGAAATCGTCGGCTTCGGCGACGAGGAGGGCGTGCGCTTCGGCTCGACGCTGCTCGGCAGCCGCGCGGTGGCCGGCACCTTCGACCGCGCGATGCTCGACAGGACCGACGCCGGCGGCATGACGATGCGCGATGCGCTGCGCGCGTTCGGACTCGATCCCGCCGCAGTCGATGCGGTGGGCCGCAAGCCCGGGCAGGTGCTGGCGTACGCGGAGCTCCACATCGAGCAGGGTCCGGTACTGGAAGCCGAAGGGTTGGCGGTGGGTGTCGTCACCGCGATCAACGGCGGCAACCGCTTCAACATCGCGCTGACCGGCATGGCCGGCCATGCGGGAACCGTGCCGATGGGGTTGCGCCGCGATGCGCTGGCGGCCGCGGCCGAGTGCATCCTCGCGGTCGAGCGCATCGCCGGATCGATGCCCGACGTGGTCGGCACCGTGGGCCGCATCGACGCGCAGCCGGGTGCCATGAACGTCATTCCGGGCAAGGTCGTGTTTTCGCTGGACGTGCGCGCACCCACCGATGCGCAGCGGCAGACCGCGGTCGCGGCAATGCGGGCCGCCCTCGAGGACATCGCGCGGCGCCGCCATATCGGCATCGCGTTCACGCCGGTGTGGGAAGCGAAGACGGCGCCGTGCGCGCCGGCCATGCAGGCGCAGATCGCCGCGGCCATCGACGGTGAAGGTCTGCCGGTGCGCCACCTGCCCTCGGGTGCGGGTCACGACGGCATGGCGCTGATCGATATCGCCCCGATCGGCATGCTGTTCGTCCGCTGCGAAGGCGGCATCAGCCACAATCCCGCGGAGGCCGTCACGCTGGCCGACGTGGCCACCGGCACGCGCGTGTTCGCGCGCTTCATCATCGATTTCGTGCCGCCGCCGCGCGGTTGAACCCCATGTCCGATATTGCTACCGCCATTCGCAGCTATCTTTCGAGGCACCACCGGGACGCGGAGGCTTTCCTGGCCGAACTGGTCAAGGTGCCGTCCGACAATCCGCCCGGCGATTGCGCACCGCATGCGGTACGCACTGCGCAGCTGCTGGAAGCGATGGGCTTCACGGTGGAGCGCCATGTGGTGCCTGCCGCGGAAGCGGCTGCCAATGGCATGGTCTCGTGCACCAACCTCGTGGTGCGCGTGCGCTTTGGCAGCGGCACGGGACCGGTGATCGCGATGAACGCCCATGGCGACGTGGTACCGCCCGGGCTCAACTGGACGGCCGACCCCTACGGCGCCGAAGTGCGCGACGGCTTCATGTACGGTCGCGGCGTGGCAGTGTCCAAGTCCGATTTCGCGACCTACACGTTTGCGCTGCGCGCGCTGCAGGATGCCGCCGCGCAAGGCTTGCGTCTGAACGGCACCGTCGAGCTGCACTTCACCTACGACGAGGAAGTGGGCGGCGCGATCGGCCCGGAATGGCTTCTCTCGCGCAAGATCAGTACCCCCGATCTTGCGTTCTCCGCCGGCTTTGCCTACGGCATCACCACGGCGCACAACGGTTGCCTGCATCTCGAAGTCGAAGTGGTCGGCAAGTCCGGCCATGCGGCGGAACCGGAGAAGGGCGTGGACGCGCTGGAAGCCGCCAACGGCCTGCTGACGAACCTGTATGCGCTGCGCAAAACCTACGGCGCGCTGCGCTCGACCGTGGCCGGCATCGGTTCGCCCACGCTCGTCGTCGGCCTGATCAAGGGCGGGATCAACACCAACGTGGTGCCGGATAACGTCGTGTTCCGCATCGACCGGCGGATCATTCCCGAGGAAAATCCCGCCGCAGTCGAGGCCACGCTCACGCGCGAGATCCTCGAGTTTGCGCGGCAGTGGCCCGCCGTCAAGGTGACCGTGCGCAAGATCCTGCTGGCCGTGCCCTTCGTGCCGATCGCGGGCCAGGAAAAGCTGGTTGCGGCCCTGCAGCGTCACGGTGAAACGGTGATGGGCGAACCGCTGCGCACGCACGGCGTGCCCATCTACACGGATGCACGGCTCTACACGGCGGCGGGTGTGCCGGCGGTGCTCTACGGCGCCGGGCCGCGCACGCTGGTTGAGGCCAACGGCCATCGCGCCGATGAAAAGCTGAAGCTCGACGACCTGCACAAGGCTACCCTTGTCGTGGCGCTTGCCCTGGCCGATCTGCTGACGCCGGCATGACGCGGGAGCGGCCGGCACGCGTCGGGCGCGCGCCGCTGCTGCGACGTTGAACGCTTCGTCCCCGGAATCGTCCGCTGCGCCGATGCCGCTCCTGTGGTGGCGCGTCAGCGCGCTGGGCGTGGCGCAGATCGTCGCGTGGGGCACGCTCTTCTACACGATCGCCGTGCTGGGTGCGGCGATGCGCGCCGACACCGGCGTGGGCGAACTCTGGCTGTTCGGCAGTTTCACCGCAGGCCTGTTCCTGTCTGGCATCGTATCGCCCTATGTCGGCCGCCAGATCGACCTGCGGGGCGGGCGGCGCGTACTGATGGCAGGATCACTGCTGGGCGCTTTGGCCTGCGCGTCGCTCGCAACCGCGCAAGGCCCGGTGACCGTACTCGCCGGATGGCTGCTGGCGGGCGTGGCGATGTCCGCCGGTCTCTACGATCCGGCCTTTGCGACGCTGCACCAGATGGCCGGCGGCAACTATCGCCGCAGCGTCACGGCGTTGACGCTCTTTGGCGGCTTCGCCAGCACCGTGTTCTGGCCGCTGTCGCAATACCTGCTGGAAACGGTGGGCTGGCGCGGCGCCTTCGCGGTCTTTGCCGGACTGCACTTTGCGCTGTGCCTGCCGATCCATGCGTGGTGCGTACCGGCGGGGCTCGGCGCGACGCGGCCCGCTGCGTCCATACCGCTGTCGACCGAAGGACCCGCGCCGTTGCCGCGCGAACGCGAGGTGTTCGCGTGGCTGGCCACCGCGCTGGCGCTGGTGGCGTTCATCAGCACGGCTATTGCCGCGCATTTCATCACGCTGATGACCGCCAGCGGGCTGTCCGCCCGCGATGCGGTGCTGATCGGCGCGATGATCGGCCCGATGCAGGTGGCGGGGCGCATCGTCGAATTCACGTTCACCAGGCATGTGCGCGCGCGAACGGTGGGCACGCTGGCGTTCGGCCTGATGGTGGTCGCGCTGGCGATCTTCACGCAGGTGCGCGGCGTGTGGATTCTCGCGCTGGCATTCGTCATCCCCTATGGCTGGGCCAATGGCGTGGTGACGATCGTCCGCGGCACGGTGCCGGCGGAACTCTTCGGGCCGCGCAACTATGGCGCGCTGCTGGGACGCCTCGCGCTACCGCAATTCATCCTGAAGGCGCTGGCGCCGTTCGCGCTCACGCTATTGTTCGCCGTGGACCCGCAGCGCGGCCTGGCACCCTATGCGCTGCTGCTGGTGGGTGTGCTGGCGTTCGTCGCCTACCGCGCGGCGGTGGCGACGGCGGCGCGACGCTGACCCCGCGGGATCACCGGGCCGCTGCCGTCGGGTACCATCGGCCCTTTCACGCGCGCGCGCGGCATCGGAGATCAACGTTGAAGAAAGTCGTCTGGGGCGTCATCAGTACCGCCAAGATCGGTCGCGACCGGGTGTTGCCCGGCATGCTGAAGAGCGATCTGCTCGAAATTCGCGCCATTGCCTCGCGTGACGAGGCCACGGCCGTCAGGACGGCTGCTGCGCTGGGCATTCCGAAGTCCTACGGGTCCTACGAAGCTTTGCTGGCCGACCCTGAAATCGAGGCGATCTACAACCCGCTGCCCAATCACCTGCACGTGCCGCTGACGTTGCAGGCCGCGGCTGCGGGCAAGCACGTGCTGTGCGAGAAGCCGATTGCGCTGACGGCGCTCGAAGCCGCGCAGTTGCGCGCTGCCGCGGGCAAGGTGCTGATCGCGGAAGCGTTCATGGTGCGCTTCCATCCGCAATGGCTGCGCGCGCGCGAACTGGTCCGCAGCGGCCGCATCGGCACGTTGCGCGCCGTGCAGATGTTCTTCGGCTACAACAATGTCGACCCCAACAACGTGCGCAACAAGGCCGACATCGGCGGGGGCGGGCTCTACGACATCGGCTGCTATGCGATCGTGGCCGGGCGCTTCTTCCTCGAGGCCGAACCCACGCGCGGCATCGCGCTGGTCGATCGCGATCCCGTGTTCGGCACCGACCGGCTGACCAGCGCGCTGGTGGACTTCGGCGACGGCCGGCGGCTCGATTTCACCGTGTCCACGCAGATCGCGCCGCACCAGCGCATCCAGTTGTGCGGAACCAAGGGTCGCATCGAGATCATGATCCCGGTCAATGCGCCGCAGGGCGCGGCCACGCGCATTGCGATCGACGACTGTTCGTCGCTGGAAGGTACGGGCATCGTCATCGAGACGCTGCCGCCAAGCGACCAGTACATGCTGCAGGGCGAAGCGTTCTCGCGCGCGGTGCGCGGGGAGATCCCGCTCGAATACGGCATTGAGGATGCCATCGCCAACATGCGCGCCATCGACGCGCTGTTCCGCTCCGAGACGAGCGGGACGTGGGAGTCGATTTGATTCGCGTGGATGGGGCCGTCAGCGGATAACGGCGGCGTTGCGCGAGGCTGAAGCCTCGCCTACGGGACGATAGTCGGGCGGATTGGTGCAATGCCGCGCTCGTACCACGCCTGCGATCGATTGACGACGGCCACGACCAGCAGCATCACCGGCACTTCGACCAGCACGCCCACGACGGTGGCCAGCGCGGCGCCCGAATTGAGTCCGAAGAGGCTGATCGCCGCCGCGACCGCGAGCTCGAAGAAGTTGGACGCGCCAATCAATGCCGACGGCCCGGCCACGCAATGCGCGACGCCCAGGCGCCGGTTCAGCCAGTAGGCCAGCGCCGAATTGAAGAAGACCTGGATCAGGATGGGCACCGCCAGCATCGCGATGATCAGCGGCTGCTGCAGGATCTGCTCGCCCTGGAACGCGAATAGCAGCACCAGCGTGGCCAGCAGCGCGGCGATGGACAGCGGCGCCAGCCGGGCGCGCACCGACTCGAGGGCGGCTTCGCCATGGCGCAACAGCGCGCGCCGGGCCACCTGCGCGAGGAGCAGCGGCACCACTATGTAGAGCGCGACGGACACGAGCAGCGTGTTCCACGGGACGATGATCGCGGACAGTCCGAGCAGCAGGCCCACGATCGGGGCGAAGGCCACGATCATGATGGCGTCGTTGAGCGCGACCTGGGACAGCGTGAAGTACGGGTCGCCGCGGGTCAACTGGCTCCAGACGAACACCATCGCCGTGCACGGGGCCGCCGCCAGCAGGATCAGGCCGGCGATGTAGCTGTCCTGCTCCGCGGGGGGCAGCCACGGCGCGAAGACATGGCGGATGAAGAGCCATCCCAGCAGCGCCATCGAAAACGGCTTGATCGCCCAGTTGACGAACAGCGTGACGCCGATGCCGCGCCAGTGCGCGGAGACCTGATGCAGCGCGCCGAAGTCGATGCGCAGCAGCATCGGAATGATCATCACCCACAGCAGCACGCCGACCGGCAGGTTGACCTTGGCGATCTCCATGGTCGACAGCGCCTGGAACGGCGCGGGCCACACGTGGCCGAGCGTGATGCCGACGACAATGCACAGCGCCACCCAAAGCGACAGCCAGCGCTCGAACAACCCCATGGCGGGTGCCGGCGGCATTTCGGCAGCCAGCACGCCCGCCGTCGTCGACCGGTTCTTCAAGCGCCGCTCGTGCCGATGTCGCGCAGCTTCGATTGCAACGACAGCCGATCGAGCTTGGCCAGCGGCAGACTGGTGAAGAGGCGGATGCGATTGGTCAGCACGTGCGACGCCATGGAGAACGCGTGACGCTTCTCGTCGTCCGTGCCTTCGACCGCTGCGGGGTCGGGAATGCCCCAATGGGCCGTCATCGGCTGTCCGGGCCACACGGGACACACTTCACCCGCGGCGTTGTCGCAAACAGTGAACACGAAGTCGAGCCTGGGCGCGTCCGGTGTCGCAAACCGATCCCACGCCTTGCTTTCGAGCCCATCGATGGGCATCCGGTTGGCGCGCAGCAGTTCGAGCGCGAACGGGTTGACGGTTCCCGACGGATGGGAACCCGCGGAGAACGCATTGAAGCGTCCACCGCCGACCTGGCGCAGGATCGATTCGGCCATGATGCTGCGGGCGGAGTTGCCGGTGCAGAGGAACAGTACGTTGAGCGGGCGCGTGGTTTCGTTCATGGTCTGGCCAGGGGAAGTGGATCAGGAGGGCGAGCAGCAGCCACCGGCGGCCTTGGCCGGCGCTGCAGCGACGGCTGGCGCGCAGCAGCCGGTTGCAGCGCCGGCGTTGTCGCCGGCCAGTGTGCCGCACGATGCCGGTGCCGCCGCGGCTTCCGCGTCGCCGTCGAAGAGCGGCACGGTGCCGAGCGAGTGGAACGCTTCCCACGCGATGCCCTGCGGATCGCGCACCCAGTGCTTGTCGGAGCGCGCATAGCAACAGCTGACGCTGGCTTCGTCGACCATGGTGGCGCCATCCGCCGCGGCGAAGTGCGTGCGCAGATCGGCCAGTTCTTCCGCATTGTCGGCCTGCAGGCCGAGGTGATTGACGCCGATGCGCGAGCTGCGCTGCGAGATCGCAAAGTTGACGCGCGGATCGTCCAGCATCCACTTGGCGTAGTCGGGCTTTTCCACGGATGGCGGAAGGCCGAAGAGATCGGAGTAGAACCGGACGCTGGCGGCGAGATCGGGCACGCCCAGATGGACATGAAATCGTTTCATTGCTGGCTCCTCGTGCGCTTGGTGACGGGTTGGCATGCGGCAGGTGCGCATTCGCTGTCGCAGTCGGTGCCGGCGCTTGCGCGGCAGCAGTTTTCGGTGAGATAGCCCAAGAGGCCGTTCATGCCGGCGACGTTGGCGCGGTACCAGATGAAGCGGCTTTCGCGGCGATCGAGGATCAGGCCGGCGTTGGCCAGTTCCTTCAGGTGAAACGACAACGTGGCGGGCGGCAGCTTCAGCTGCAGCGCGATGGCGCCGGCAGTGAGGCCGTCGGGGGCGTATTCGATCAGCAGCCGGAAGATCGAGAGGCGGGTTTCCTGGGCCAGCGCGGCCAGGGCCGCGACGGCGCGGGTGGCGTCGGTGGGCGTTGCTTGATTCAGGGTTGGTTGTGCTTTCATATTTCCAATATTATGGAAATAATAAACCGATGTCAAGCCGTCCAATCGCGAAGGACGGAGCGACTGGGACGCCAGACGTGGCTTCGGCCTCGCGTAGCTGCGTGATTTGAGTGATGCCGGCGCCGCGGCGTGCGGTACCGCTTTCCTGCTGAAGTCGGGGTCAAATCGACGACCCCTCCAATTCAGCCGGAAAGCGGTCCCCCACGCCACGGCGCGCATCGTCAGCATGCACGGGAAGTGCGATTCATCTTGCAGGCGAAAACGGAAACCTCGAGCCGTATTTCCCCCGTGTCGGAAAAACATCTCCCCGGCCGCGGCGAGCGGCGGGTCGCGCGGGGCGGGCGCATTGGAGCCGCGTGGGCGGGCGCGAGTGGCAAAAAGCAGTGATCGGCTTCATCGACTCGCCGGCTTTTTGCCGGCTCGCGCAGACCACACGCTTTGCGGCGACTAAGCCCGCCCCG
>JANNYI010000138.1:0-10218 GCA_031410015.1 Betaproteobacteria bacterium
CGTACAGGCGCGAGCGCAGCATTTGCCAGGCTTCATCGCGGTTGCGGTGCTGCGAGCGGTCGTTCTGGCACTGCACCACCGTGTTGGTGGGCAGGTGCGTGATCCGCACGGCCGAATCGGTCTTGTTGATGTGCTGGCCGCCCGCACCCGACGCGCGGAACGTGTCGATGCGCAGGTCCGCCGGATTGATGTCGATCACGATCGAGTCGTCGACCTCGGGGTACACGAACACGCTGGCAAACGACGTGTGCCGCCGCGCGGCGGAATCATACGGGCTCTTGCGCACCAGGCGATGCACGCCCACTTCGCTGCGCAGGTAGCCGTATGCATACGCGCCTTCCACCTTCACCGACGCGCTCTTGATGCCGGCCACTTCACCGGATGACTCTTCCAGCACCTCGGTCCGGTAGCCCTTGCGCTCGCAGTAGCGCAGGTACATGCGCAACAGCATCGAGGCCCAGTCCTGCGCTTCGGTGCCGCCGCTGCCGGCCTGGATGTCGATGAAGCAGTTGGCCGGGTCCATCGGATCGCTGAACATCCGCTGGAACTCGAGGTCGCCCACCGTCCTGGCGAGGCCGGCCACATCATTTTCGACCGCGACGAGCGTGTCGTCGTCGGCCTCACCGCGCGCCAGGTCGAAGAGGTCGCGGCTGTCGGCGAGCCCCGCATCGAGCTGCGTCAACGTGCCGACGATGCCGTCGAGATTCTTCTTTTCCTTGCCCAGTTCCTGGGCCCGCGTCGCGTTGTCCCATACCTTCGGGTCCTCGAGTTCGCGGTTGACGACGGCCAGGCGCTCTGACTTCACATCGAAGTCAAAGATACCTCCGCAGTTCGGTGGTGCGGGTGGCAAGATCCGCCAGGCGATTGGCGATCTGGTTGAGCTGCTCGGCTTCCATGGCGAATTCCGTTTGCAAAACAAAAGATTATACGCGATGAGCGCGCCATCGCGGCGCCCCGGGGGTGTCCAGTGCCGCGGGCGATACCCGCCCATCGCTGCGCGCCGCGATGTTCGCCACAGCGATGCCGTCCGGGCCGGTAAACTCCGCCTTCCAGCCGGTCGCTTCGACCGGCCCGTCTTCCCCGGAGAACTTTCGTGCCCACCTTCTTCATCAACAAGGAGCGCGTTGACATCGCGGCCAGCGTGCCCGGCGATACCCCGCTCCTCTGGATCCTGCGCGACAACCTGAATCTCACCGGCACCAAGTACGGGTGCGGCCTGGCGGTGTGCGGCGCGTGCACGGTCTACCTCGACGGCCAGCCCACGCGCTCGTGCATGACGCCGCTGTCGGCGTTGAAGCCCGGCGTGGAGATCACGACCATCGAAGGCCTCAAATCGAAGGAAGCCACCGCCGTGCAGGCCGCGTGGGAAAAACTCGACGTGCCGCAATGCGGTTACTGCCAGTCGGGACAGGTGATGGCGGCCACCGCGTTGCTGACGAAGAAGAAGAAGCCCACCGACGCCGACATCGATGCCGCGATGGCCGGCAACGTCTGCCGCTGCGCCACGTACGTGCGCATCCGCGCCGCGATCAAGGACGCCTCCAAGGCGCTGGGCTGAAGGAATACACGATGAATCCCATGCGCATGCGCCCCCCGCAATCCAACGTCCCCGGCACCGTTTCGCGCCGGGTCTTCCTGCAATCCACCGCTGCCGCCGGCGCGGGGCTCACGCTGGGCCTCTGGTTCGACGACGCCGCCGCGCAGATGGCGGCACCCGGCGCCACCGCCGCGGGCACCTTCGCGCCCAATGCATTCCTGCGTATCGGCCGCGACAACACCGTCACCGTCGTATGCAAGCATCTGGAGATGGGACAAGGCGTGTTCACCGGCCTGCCCACGCTGGTGGCCGAGGAACTCGACGCCGCGTGGTCGCAGGTGCGCGCCACCGGCGCGCCGGCCGACGCCACGCTCTACAACAACCTGTTGTGGGGGCCCGCGATGGGCACCGGTGGCTCGACTGCGATCGCAAACTCGTTCGAGCAATACCGGCAGGCCGGTGCCGCAGCGCGCGCGATGCTGGTGGCCGCTGCCGCCGAGCAGTGGAAGGTTCCGGCGGATGCCGTGCAGGTGAAGAACGGCGTCGTGTTCCACGCCAACGGCAAGAAGGCGTCGTTCGGCGAACTGGCCGATGCCGCCGGCCGGCAACCCGTGCCCACCACGATCAAGTTGAAGGATGCGAAGGATTTCGTGTTCATCGGCAAGCACGTGCCGCGCACCGACTCCAGGGCCAAGTCGAACGGCACCGCGATCTTCACGCAGGACTTCAAGCTGCCCGACATGCTCACCGCCGTGGTGGCGCATGCGCCTCGCTTCGGCCAGAAGCTCGCAAGCTTCGATTCGGCAGCGGTCACGTCCATTCCGGGCGTGCGCTTCGTCGTCGAGGTGCCCACCGGCGTGGCGGTGCTGGCCACCACGTTCTGGGCCGCCAAGAAGGGCCGCGATGCGTTGAAGCTGGTGTGGGACGATGCCTCGGGCTTCAAGGGCACCTCCGCCGACATGATGGCGGACTACCGTAAGCTGGCGGCAACGCCGGGCAAGCCCGCACGCAACGACGGCGACGCGGCCAAGGCCATCGCGGGTGCTGCGAAGAAGCTGGAAGCCTCGTTCGAGTTTCCCTATCTCGCCCACGCGGCGATGGAGCCGATGAACTGCGTCGTGAAGCTCACGCCGAGTTCGTGCGACATTTGGAACGGCGAGCAATTCCAGACCGGCGACCTGATGACGGTTGCCAAATACACGGGATTGAAACCCGAGCAGGTCCGCCTCAACATGCTCTTCGCCGGCGGCAGCTTCGGCCGCCGCGCCAGCACCACGTCGGACTACGTGCTCGAAGCGGTGTCCATCGCCGTCGCGCTGACGCAGGCCGGCAAGCCCGGCATCCCCGTCAAGATGGTGTGGACGCGCGAGGACGACATGAAGGCCGGCTACTACCGGCCCATGTATCTGCACACGATCCAGGCCGGGCTCGACGCCGGCGGCAATATCGCCGGCTGGCAGCACCGGATCGTCGGCCAGTCGATCATGGCGGGCAGCGCGTTCGAAGGCATGATGGTCAAGGACGGCGTGGACTTCACCAGCGTCGAAGGCGCGTCCAACCTGCCCTACGCCATTGCCGACTTCGCGGTGGACCTGCACTCGCCGAAGTTTGGCGTGCCGGTGCTGTGGTGGCGCTCCGTCGGGTCGACACACACCGCGTTTTCCACGGAAACGTTCATCGACGAGCTGGCGGCAGCCGCAGGCAAGGATCCGGTCGCATTCCGCCGCGCGATGCTGGGCAAGCATCCGCGCCATCTCGCCACGCTCGACCTCGTCGCCGACAAGGCGGGCTGGAGCAAGCCGCTCGCGGCGGGCAAGCCGGGTGAGAAGCGGGGCCGCGGCGTGGCCGTGCACGAGTCCTTCGGCACCGTCGTCGCGCAGGTGGCCGAGGTCACCGTCGACAAGGACGGCAAGTACACGGTGGATCGGGTGGTGTGCGCGGTGGATTGCGGCATCGCGGTCAATCCGGACGTGGTCCGCGCGCAGATGGAAGGCGGCATCGGCTTCGGCCTGTCGGCGGCGATGTCGGGCCGCATCACGTTGAAGGACGGCGTGGTCGAGCAATCCAATTTCCACGACTATCCGGTGCTGCGCATCAACGAGATGCCGGCGATCGAGGTCCACATCGTCCCGTCCACCGCCAAGCCCAGCGGTGTCGGCGAGCCGGCCACGCCCGTGATCGCGCCCGCCGTGGCAAACGCGCTCGCGGTGGCCACCGGCAAGCGCATCCGCTCGTTGCCGATCGCGCTCGCGTAAGTCGCGGCAGCCAAGTTCGATCAACGCACAGGAACCGCCATGGCCGATGCTCCCGACCGCGAAGCGATAGCGGATGCCTCCAACCCGCTGGGAATGGACGGCATCGAGTTCATCGAATTCGCCACATCCAAACCCCAGGCACTGGGCCAGGTGCTGGAGATGATGGGCTTCCGGCCGGTGGCGCGCCATCGCTCGCGCGAGGTGTTGCTGTTCCGCCAGGGCGAGATGAACATCATCGTCAACGCGCACCCCAGCGGCGTGCCACGCACCGCGCAGCCTTCCGAAACGCCGGTACTCGCCGCCGTGGCACTGCGTGTACGCGACGCAGCGGCCGCCTACCGGCACGCGATCGCGCGTGGCGCGTGGGTGGTGCCCTCCAATGTCGAGGTGATGGAGCTGAACATCCCCGCGATCCACGGCGTGGGGGCAAGCCGCATCTACTTCGTCGACCGCTACAAGGACTTCTCGATCTACGACGTCGACTTCACGCTGATCCCGACGGTCGATCCGAAGCCCCCCGCGCTCACCGGCCTGCATTGGTACGGCATCGTCCAGTACATCGGCAGCTTCCGCACCGACGACTGGACCGAGTTCTATGCCGAGCTGATGGGCTTCCGCGCGCTGCCCGACGACCAGCGCCATGGCATCCTGCCCAAGGGCCGCATCATGGCGAGCCCCTGCGGGTCGTTCTTCCTGCAGCTGATCGAACCCAAGCCCGGCATCTTCGACGTCGAGGGCGAGGAGCTGCTCCAGCGCATCGGGCTGGGCACGCCCGACGTGCTGGCGTCGGTCAAGGCCCTGCGCGAGCGCGGCATGGCCTTCGTCGAGTCCGACGACGTGCACTCGGAGTCCCGCGGCGCGCTCACGCAAAGCTATCTGGGTGGCGTGATGTTCGAACTCGTCCACGATCCGAAACGCTGAAGGCCACGCGATGGACACCACGCGCGGCAACATCCTCGATTTCGGGATGGACACCATCACCCTCTCGGGCTCGCTGCCCGCCAAGCTGGCCGCGGTGCGCGCCGCCGGCTTCACGCAGATCATGCTGTCGGCCCGGGATCTCGCCGGGCACCCCGACGGCATCGATGCGGCCGTGCGCGCCGTGCTGGCCAGCGGGCTGCGGGTGACGGGCTTCCAGGTGCTGCGCGATTTCGAGGGCCTGTCCGGCCACCTGCACGACTACAAGGTCGACGTGGCCAAGTCGATGCTCGAGATGGCGCATGCAGTGGGCGCCACGATCCTGCTGGTGTGCTCGTCCACGTCCACCCACGCGTCCACCGATCCCGACGTCGCGGCACGCGACCTGCGCAAGCTCGCGATGCTGGCGCTGCCGCTGGGCATCAGGATCGCCTACGAGGGCCTGTCGTGGGGCCGCACGATCAACGAGTTCACCACGGCCTGGGACGTGATCTGCCGCGCCGACGCGCCCAACCTCGGCATCGGCATCGATTCGTTCCACGCGATTGCGTCGAAGACCCCGCTGGAGGACTTCGACATCCTGACCCCCGACAAGATCTACCTGGTGCAGCTCGCCGATTTCATGTGGCAGGACGCGCGCACGTTCGAGGAGCGCATGGCCACCGCGCGCCACTTCCGCGTTTTTCCCGGCGAAGGCGTGCACAGCGACGCGCTGGCGGAAATGGTGCAGCGCCTCGATGCGCTGGGCTACCGCGGCGACTACAGCTTCGAAGTCTTCAACGACGACTACAGCCAGTTGCCTCCCGCCGCCGTCGCGGATCGCGCGCGGCGGTCGGCCACGTGGCTGGGCGAGGACGTGCTGCGGCGTTCGGCGCCGCTGCCCAACCGGATGCGCCTGCGTCCGGTGGCGGGCTGACGCGCGGTCGCATGAGCCACCGCTTCACGCGCTGACGACGCCGCCCCGCGCATGCACACCCCCGATGGATTCGTCCCCACGCACGCGTTGCCCGGCGTGTTGCCCGCGTCCGCGCACGCGTTTGCGTTTCGCGGCGACAAGGTGCTTGCAATCGCCGTTGCCGAGGATGCCTGGGCCATTCCCGACATGGCGTCGCTGCTTGCCGGAGGCGTCCACGGCGTGCCGCATTTTCTCGGCCACCTCGACGGCACGGCCTGCATCGCGCTGAATCTCGCGGACGACGCCATCGAGCCGCCCGGCATGCGCTTCACCGGCCTGCGCACGCTGTTCTTCAAGGTTCCCGACCCGATGCTGGCGCTGGCCGCGCGGGCCTTCCAGGTCGTCGACTGGGACCGCTGCCATCGGTTCTGCGGACGCTGCGGCGCAGCCACGATCAACCATCCCGGCGAACGGTCGAAGGAGTGTCCCGCCTGCAAGCTCGTTGCGTACCCGCGCGTGTCGCCGGCGATGATGGCCCTGGTCACGCGCGGCCGCGACCTGCTGCTGGCGCGTGCCCACCGATTCGCGCCGGGCATGTTCAGCGCGCTGGCGGGCTTCGTCGAGCCCGGTGAAACCATCGAGGATTGCGTGCGCCGCGAAGTGCGGGAGGAGGTCGGCGTCGAGATCGGCGAAATCACCTATTTCGCGAGCCAGTCGTGGGCGTTTCCGCACTCGCTGATGATTGCGTACACCGCCGAATATGCCGGCGGCGACATCCGGTGCGAGGACGCCGAGATCGCCGAAGCGCGCTGGTTTCCCGCCGACGCGCTGCCCTACCTGCCGCCGTCGGTCTCCATCGCCCGGCGGCTGATCGACGCCACCGCTGCCCGCCTGCGGGCGCTCTGAGACCCCGGCGGGCCTTGCCCGCGACAGGGCTGCTAGAATTGCAGGCTATGCCCGAGGCCTTGCCCGGGTCCATTCGGTGGCCGAATCCATGCGTACGTTCACTGTGCTGCTCGTTGCCGCGTTCATGCTCGCCGCGCTGCCTGCACGCGCGCAATCGGCCGAGAACACCGATCCACGCGAATTCACCGAAGCCGGACGCAAGGCCTATGCCGAGAGCCTCAGGAAGGCACGCGCGCTGGTCGGCGACAAACAATACGGCGAGGCCATCACGATCCTCGATGGCCTGATCGCCGAGCGTCCGCGCGAGCCGCAGGCCCGCTTCCTGCGCGGCGTCGCGCTGGCCGACAGCGGCAAGTCCGTCGAGGCCACTGCCGCCTTCCTCGCGCTGCTGGGCGAATATCCGGAATTGCCCGAGCCGCGAAACAACCTCGCCGTGCTCTACGCGCAGAAGGGCGAATACGGCCTCGCTCGCGAGCAACTCGAGGCCGCGATCAACGCGGCCCCCGAATACACGCTCGCCTACGAGAACCTGGGCGACATCTACGCCCGTCTCGCAGCGACCCAGTACGAGAAAACGCTGGCGCGCGATCCGCGCAATCGCACCGCGCCCGTCAAGCTGAAGCTGGTGCGCGAGGCGCTGGCCCCGCCGCCCGCCGCCACGGCGACCCCAGTCGCGCCGCCCGTGGCCTCGCCCGCGCCCGTGGCCTCGCCTGCAACCGCCGCTGCCATCGCGCCCGCCGCGCCGGCCGTCGACACTTCCACCCCGCCCGCGGCCGCCGCCCCTGCCGCCGCGCCGCGCTGATTTCCTCAATCCTCATCAAGGAGAGTTGCCCATGTTCCGCAAAATCATGTTCACGCTGGCCCTCGCGATGGCCGCCACGGCCGCGCATGCCGCCAACCCGCAGGTGGAGTTCGACACCACCGCCGGCATCATCCGGGTCGAGCTGTTCCCGGATGCCGCGCCGAAGACCGTCGCCAACTTCATCGACTACGTGAAGAGCAAGCACTTCGACGGCACGCAGTTCCATCGCGTGATCGACGGCTTCATGATCCAGGGCGGCGGCTTCACCGCCGACTTCAAGGAGAAGCCGACGAAGCCGCCCATCGCCATCGAATCCGAGGCATCCAGCAAGGCCGGCATGAAGAACGTCGTCGGCACGCTGGCGATGGCCCGCACGAGCGACCCCAATTCCGCCACGTCGCAGTTCTTCATCAACGTCAACGACAACGCGCGCCTCGACTTCAGCGCCGCCACGCCGCAGGGCTACGGCTACACGGTGTTCGGCAAGGTCGTGGGCGGCATGGACATCGTCACCAAGATCGCCAAGGGCCCCAAGGGCGCCAAGGGTCCCGTCGCGCCGGGAATCAATCCGGCCGATGTGCCGGCGCCGCTCGTGGTCATCACGTCGGCCAAGGTCATCGGCGGCTGATCCGCCGCCAACGCCAATCAAGACAAGCCTGGAGAACACCATGGTCGTACTCAAAACCAATCACGGCGACATCACGCTCGAGCTCGATACCGAAAACGCGCCGGCCTCCGTCGCCAACTTCCTGCAATACGTGCGCGACGGCCATTACGACAACACCGTGTTCCATCGGGTGATCGACGGCTTCATGATCCAGGGCGGCGGCATGGAGCCCGGCATGAAGCAGAAGCCCACGCGCGGACCGGTGGCCAACGAGGCCACCAACGGCGTCAAGAACAAGAAGTACACGGTGGCGATGGCGCGCACGTCCGACCCGCACTCGGCCACCGCGCAGTTCTTCATCAACATCGCCGACAACGACTTCCTCGACTACAAGGCGCCCAGCGCCAACGGCTGGGGCTATTGCGTGTTCGGCAAGGTCGTCGCGGGCCAGGATGTCGTCGACAAGATCCGCGCGGTGCCCACCGGCAACAGCGGCATGCACCAGAACGTGCCCACGCAGGACGTCGTGATCCTCAAGGCCGAGGAAAAGTAGGGTCAGACTCCCCTTGCGGCGACGCTGCCGCGATGGGAGTTTGCCCCGGCGCTGACGCGCCACGTGGCACGATCCTCGAGACCGCGACCCGGCCCTAATCGTGACGCCATCGCCAGCGCCTGTCGCTCGTCCCACGCTCTTCGCGTCCGACCTGCACCTGTCGCCGGATCGTCCGGCGGCGCGGGCGGCGTTTCGCGCGTTTGCGCAGGGCCCCGCGCGCGGCGCGCAGGCGGTCTACCTGCTGGGCGATCTTTTCGACTGGTGGGTGGGCGACGACCAGATCGTCGACCCGTTCGTCGCGGGGATCGTGGCCGACTTGCGCGGCATCAGCGCCGCTGGCGTGCCCCTCTTCATCGGCCACGGCAATCGCGACTTCATGCTCGGCGCGAGGTTTGCGCGAGCCACCGGCGCCACGCTGCTGCCGGAACAGCAGGTGCTGGACCTGGCCGGCATCCGCACGGTGATCTGTCACGGCGACGAGCTGTGCACCGACGACACGGAATACCTGGCGTACCGCGCGCGCATGCGCGACCCGGCCACGCAGGCCCGGCTGCTGCGGCTGCCCTACTTCGCGCGTCGCGCGATCGCCTGGTGGCTGCGGCGCAAGAGTCGCGACGAAAAGGCGCTGAAGGCCGACCAGATCATGGACGTCAGCGACGATGCCGTGGTGGCCGCGCTGCGCGCCCACGATGTGCAGCGGATGATCCACGGGCACACGCATCGTCCCGCGCGGCACGAGCACCAAGTCGACGGCACGACGCGCGAGCGCTTCGTGCTGGCCGACTGGCACGAGCACGGGCAGTATCTCGCTGTCGATGCGTCCGGGGTCCACGATCGCGTGATCCGCGGCTGATCGCGGCGCACGCGTCATCGAGCGGCATTGCCGCTAGGCCAGCGCCTGCCGGAAATCCCCGATCAGGTCAGCGCAGTCCTCGATGCCGGTCGAGATGCGGATCAGCGAATCGGCGATGCCCATCTGCGCCCGGCGCTCGGCCCCCATCTCGTAGAAGATCGTGTGCGCGACGGGAATGGCCAGCGTGCGGTTGTCGCCGAGGTTGGACGACAACACGACGATCCGGAGCCGATTGAGGAAGTCGAACGGATCGATGCCGTCGCGCAACTCGAAGGACAGCAAGCCGCCATAGCCGCGAAACAGCTCGCCGGCCAGCGCGTGCTGCGGGTGCTGCGCCAGCCCGGGGTAGTACACCTTCGCGATCTCCGGTGACTGCTGCAGCCACTCTGCCAGCGCCAGCGCATTGGCGCAGATGCGGTCCATGCGCAAGCCCAGCGTCTCCGCGCCCACGGCGATGTGATGCGCCTGCTCCGGCGCCAGCGTGCCGCCCCAGTCGCGCAAGCCCTTCTTGCGCAGCTGCTGCAGACCCCAGTTGCGCGGCGGCTGGCTCTTGTAGGCATCGACGATATTCGGGAATTTCGTCCAGTCGAAGAGACCCGTGTCGGTCACGCCGCCGCCCAGGGCATTGCCATGGCCGCCGATGTACTTGGTGAGCGCGTTGACGATCAGTCCGGCATGCACATGCCGCGGCTGGAACAGCCACGGCGAGGTCATCGTGTTGTCGACCACGTACAGGATGCCGCGCTCGCGGCACAGCGCCCCGATCTTCGCGAGATCGGCCACCTGCACACGCGGATTGGCGATGGTCTCGACGAACTCGAGCCGCTTGGCGGGCGTGAGCGCCGCCGCCACCAGCGCCACGTCGGTGGCATCCACGTAACTCACGGCGTGG
>JANNYI010000139.1:0-6116 GCA_031410015.1 Betaproteobacteria bacterium
GTGCGCTGGGTGACGTTCTGGGTGATGGTCGTGCAGTTCGCGGTAACGGCGCTCCTCTACGTCCACTACGACGCGGCCGTGGCCGGGCTGCAGTTCGAGACGCGGATTCCGTGGATTCCGGCGTGGGGCGTGTATTACCAGATCGGCCTTGACGGCTACAACATCCTGCTGGTGCTGCTGACCGCGTTTCTGGGTCCACTGGTCGTGGCCGGGGCGTTCAGCGCCATCAAGAAGGACGTCAAGCTCTTCTATGCGATGGTGTTCCTGATCCAGTTCGCGATGCTGGGCACGTTCGTCGCGCAGGATCTCTTCGTCTTCTATCTGTTCTGGGAAACGATGCTGATCCCGATGTTCCTCATCATCGGCATCTGGGGTGGCGAGCGGCGCATCTACGCGACGATCAAGTTCTTCCTGTACACGGCCTTTGGCAGCATCCTGATGCTGGCGGCGGTGATCTACCTCGTCTATTCGCTGCACGCGACAAGCGGCGTGACGTCGTTTGCCTTTGCCGACCTGTACCGGACCCAACTGCCGCTGTCGGTGCAACTGGTCCTGCTGTCCGCCTTCGGCCTGTCGTTTGCGATCAAGGTGCCGATCGTCCCGTTCCACACGTGGTTGCCCGACGCCCACGTCGAGGCGCCAACCGCGGGTTCGGTGATCCTGGCGGGCGTGCTGCTGAAGATGGGCACGTACGGCTTCATGAAGCTCGGCTTCCCGCTCTTTCCCGACGCCACGCGCTACCTTGCGCCGCTGGTCATGGCGCTCGCGGTGGTCAGCATCATCTACGGCGCCTGCCTCGCGCTGGTGCAGAACGACATCAAGAAAATCATCGCGTACTCGTCGATCAGCCACCTGGGCTACGTGATGCTCGGGCTCATCAGCCTCGACCTGATCGGCATCCAGGGCGCGATCATCCAGATGGTCAGCCACGGCCTCACCGCGGCCGGCCTCTTCCTGATGGTCGGGATGATCTACGAGCGCTGCCATACGCGCGAGCTCTCCGCGTACGGTGGCCTGGCCAAGCTGCTGCCGGTCTACTCGGTGTTCTTCATGATCCTGACGCTGGCGTCGATCGGTCTGCCGACCACCAGCGGCTTCACCGGCGAGTTCCTGGTGCTGCTGGGCGCGTTCAGGGCATCGTGGCCGCTGCATGTCGCGGGCGATTCGCTGCCGCTCATCCTCGCGGGCAGTGCGGTGCTGGGCGTGGTGCTCGGCGCGCTCTACATGCTGCGGTTTGCGCAGGGCTTCCTGTTCGGCAAGGCGAAGGTGCCGCACGAACCGGTGATGGATCTGAACCTGCGGGAAAAATCGATCCTGGCAGCGATCGTTGTCGCCGTCTTTGCACTCGGCCTCTTCCCGAACGAGCCGCTGTCGAAGACCGAGCTTGCGGCCAGGGACTTCCAGCAGCGGGTGACGAGCGTGGCGATCCCCGGGGGGCAACGATGAGCTGGCTTGCCGTCCTGACCGCGCTCGCGCCCGAGAATCTGCTGCTGGCGGGCATCGTCGTGCTGATCGGCGCCGAGATCTTCGCGCAACGCATGCAGGGCGCGCTGGCGATTGCGCTGGTGATCGTCGCGTCGGCTTCCCTGGCGGCCGAGTTGCTGTTCACCAGCGGCTATGCAGCGGTACCGTTCCCCGGCCACTTCTCGATCGTTCCCGCCGGATCCCTCGCCAAGGCGATCGTGCTGGCGCTGGCGCTGCCGGTGCTGCTGCTGTCGCGCGACGACTTCGCCGACGACGGCCAGTTCCACATCCTGGTGCTGTCGTCGCTGTACGGCTTCTGCCTGCTGCTGTCGTCGGACAGTTTCCTCACGCTGTTCCTCGGCCTCGAGATCATGGCGCTGCCGGTGTACGTGCTGGTGCTCCTGGCGTTCAAGCGTCCGGAAAGCCCCGAGGCGGCGTTGAAATACCTGATCCTGGGCGGCACGGCGACCGCGATGTTCCTGATGGGCATTTCGCTGCTCTACGGCGGCAGCGGCACGCTGGCACTATCGACCTTCGCGGCCGGCTTGCGCTCCTCCGACATGATGGCCACGGCGGGCGTGACGCTGATCCTGCTGGCATTCTTCCTGAAGGGCGCGATCGTCCCGTTCCATGCCTGGGCACCGGATGCGTACGAGGGCGCCAGCATCCCGGTCACCGCCTACATGGCCACGATCATCAAGGCGGGCGTGCTGCTGGCCGCGCTGCGGCTCTTCGGCACCGAGGTCGTGTCGCGGCCCGTCGACGACCTGCTCGCGTTCCTGCCGCTGGTGTCGATCGTGTGGGGCAACCTGGCCGCGATGCGGCAGCAGAGCTTCCGCCGGATGATCGCGTACTCGTCCGTGGCCCATGCCGGCTACCTGTTTTTCGCATTCCTGGGCGAAGGGGCCGGGCGGTTCCAGGCCGTCCTGTTCTACCTGGTGGCGTACGCCCTCATGAACCTGCTGGCCTTCGCCTCGTTGCCACGAGGGGACGACGACGCCTCCCGCGACCGGCTGGACAACCTGAAGGGCCTGTTCCAGCGCAGCCCGTTTGCCGCGCTGATGATCGGCATGGCCATGCTGTCGCTGGCCGGCATCCCGCCGTTCCCGGGCTTCGTCGCCAAGTTCCTCATCTTCAGCAATGTGATGGCGGCCGGGTACACGACCTACGCGGTGCTGGGCCTCGTCGGCAGCTACCTCGGCATCTATTTCTACCTGCGGGTGATCCAGCTGATGTTCATGAGCCCGGATCATGCAGCGGGGCCGCGTCCGGATTACGGCCGGGCCGCGCTGGGCGCCAGCGCGCTGTGCCTGCTGGCGGTGATCATCCTTGCCGTGTTCCCAGGCTGGGTGATGGCGCAGTTCTGACCGCGCGCCGCCGCCCCGGGGGTTTTGCCCCTTGGGGACGCCTAGGTGCCGGCGCGCTTCGCCACCGGCGAGTGCATGTCCAGCAATTGCAGGCGCGTGGCTTGCAGACGCTCCGAGACCACGCCCAGCAGCCGGTGCATCAGCACGTAGCCGAACTGCGCGTCCTGCTTGCACGCGATCAGCAGCTCGCCGCCGTCGAAGGCCAGCGCCTCGACGCGTTCGAGCGCGCGCGCCTGGAAGTGCTTGCGCTTGCCCATCAGGATAGCCGACCAGCCGAGCTCGTCGCCGGCGGTGAGCGTCTGCACGCGCAGCGTGTGGTCGGGCGCGGCGATCTCCAGTGCGACGAGTCCTGACAGGATCAGGTAGAACTCCCCGCATTCGTCGCCTTCGTGGAAGATGATCTGGTCGCGTTCGAACCGGACGCGCGTGGCCATTCCCGCCAGCTTGCTCACGTGCTGGGGCTGGAATTCCTCGAGGAAGGGATGCCTCTGCAGCAGTGTTACGACCGCCTCCGTCATGACCGCCCACCATCCTTTCGTGTGCCTGGCCGCTAGGCCGATGTGCCGCCTGGTGTTGCGCTGTAGCTCCTGTAGCCGGGTTCGTACATGTGCGACTTGACGAAGCCGAGGATGTCCGCCGGTTCCGGCACGCCGGCCAGTCCTTCGCGCAGCGCAACCGTGAATACGGCCACTGCGATATGCGCCGACACGTTGCGCACGTTCTGCAGCGGCGGATACAGGCTGCCCTGCGCCAGATCAGCGGCGGTCACCATGCCCGCAAGCGTGCGCGCCGCTGCCATGAACATCGACTCGGTCACGCGCGATGCGCGGGACACGATCACGCCGAGGCCCATGCCCGGGAAGATGTAGGAATTGTTGCCCTGGCGCGGGACGAAGGTCTCCTGGCCCAGCGTGACCGGCGGGAACGGCGAGCCGCAGGCAAAGAGCGCCCGGCCATCCGACCACTGGTACGCCTGTTCCGCCGTGCACTCGGACTTCGACGTCGGATTCGACAGCGCAAACACCATCGGCCGCGCATTGATCGCCGCCATCGTGCGCACGATCTCCTCGGTGAATGCGCCGCCCACGGCGGCGACGCCGATGATGGCGGTGGGGCGCAGTGCCTTCACGGCCTCCAGCAGTGTGGCCACCGGGGCGTGTTCGTGGGCAAACGGCAGCTTGTGCGCTGCCAGCCCCGAACGCGCGGTGACCACCAGTCCCTGCGAGTCGAACAGCCAGCAGTGACGCCGCGCGGTGGCCTCGTCGGCGCCTTCGGCTACCATCGCAGCCACGACCAGTTCGGCGATGCCGGTGGCGGCCTCGCCCGCGCCCTGGAACAGCAACGTCTGGAGGCCGAGCTTGCCGCCGGTGACCCGCAGCGCCGACATGACCCCGGCGAGCGCCACGGCCGCCGTGCCCTGGATGTCGTCGTTGAAAGTGGGGATGCGGTCGCGATAGCGTTGCAGCAACCGGAAGGCGTTGTGGTTGGCGAAGTCCTCGAACTGGATCACGACACCGGGGAAGATCTCGCGCGCCGCGACGATGAATTCCTCCACCAGCGCGTCATAGTCGGCATCGCGCAGTCGTGGCTGCTGCAGGCCCAGGTAGAGCGGGTCGGTCAGCAGCGCGGGGTTGTTGGTGCCGACGTCGAGCAGCACCGGCAGGCAGGCGGTAGGGGGCACGCCCGCGCACGCGGTGTAGAGCGACAGCTTGCCGACCGGGATGCCCATGCCGTTGGCGCCAAGGTCGCCCAGGCCCAGGATGCGCTCGCCGTCGGAGATGACGATGATCGCGACGTCGCGCCGCGGCCAGTTGGCGAGCACCTCCTTCACGCGCCCGCGATCCTTCGCGGTGACGAAGATGCCCCGCGGCCGCTGGAAGATGTGGCCGAACTGCTGGCAGGCAAGACCCACGGTGGGCGTGTAGACGATCGGCGTCGTCTCGTCGGGGTAGTCCATCAGGATGCGGAAGAACAGCGACTCGTTGCGGTCGTGCAGTGCCGTCAGGTTGATGTACTTCTCGAGGTCCGACGTCTTGCGGCGGAAGTTCTCCAGCACGCGCGCGACCTGTTCCTCCTGCGTGCACACGTGCGGCGGGAGCAGGCCGCGCAGGCCCAGCGCGTCGCGCTCGGCTTCGGTGAAGGCCGTGCCCTTGTTGAGCACCGGATCCTGCAGGAGCCGCATGCCGCGCAATTCCGATACCGACTGCGCCATCGATCCACGTTCCCGTTGCAGCATTGCGATTCCTCCTGGTGTTGTTGTCGGCGCGCGGCTGCGTGGCCGCGGCGCTCGTGTTCAGATGTCTTCGGGAATCATCTTGATCGCGCCACACGGGCACTCGGACACACAGATGCCGCAGCCCTTGCAGTAATCGAAGTTGAACTCGAAGCGCTTGCCTGGCCCCAGCTTGATCACCGCATTGTCGGGGCACACGCCATAGCAGTTGTCGCATTCGAAGCAGTTGCCGCAGGACAGGCAGCGGCGCGCCTCGAACAGCGCGGTACGCTCGTCGAGGCCGCTGACCACTTCGTCGAAGGTGGACGTGCGGCGGGCGATTTCGAGCATGGGGCGCACCGTCTTCGGCGCGTCGCTGTAGTACCAGGTATTGAGCTTGTCGAAGGTGGCCAGCGCGTGCTTGGGCGCGGGTGCGTAGTCGGCCCCGGACAGCCACGCGTGGATGTTGCGCGCCGCCTTCCTGCCGTGGCCGACGGCCACCGTCACCGTGCGCTCGGAGGGCACCATGTCGCCGCCGGCGAAGATGCCGGGGTAGCCGGTCATCATGTTCGGCGCCACCTGCACGGTGCCGTCCTTGATCGCGAGTCCCGGCACGCCTTCGAGCAGCGACAGGTCGACGTCCTGGCCGAGCGCCAGGATCAGCGAGTCGGATTCGAGCGTCTCGAACTCCCCGGTCGGCTGTGGAAACCCCTTGTCGTCCAGCGCCATCTTCTCCACGGTCAACGTGCCCTCGTTGGCCATGTTCTTGATCGTCGACAGCCACTTGATCAGCACGCCTTCCTGCAGCGCTTCCTCCACCTCGAAATCGTGCGCGGGCATCTTCTCGCGCGTGCGCCGATAGACGATGATGGCTTCGGATGCACCGAGCCGCTTGGCCGTGCGCGCGACGTCGAGCGCCGTGTTGCCGCCGCCGTAGACGACAACCCGGCGGCCCAGCATCGGCTTGTCCTCGTTTTCCATGCTGCGCAGCACGGCCACGGCGTCCAGCATGTGCGCAGCCTCGCCGGCGGGGATGTAGGCCCGCTTGGCGATGTGTGCGCCCACGGCGAGAA
>JANNYI010000140.1:0-2922 GCA_031410015.1 Betaproteobacteria bacterium
GCAGCTTGGCGGCGCGCCCCGTGCGCCGCGCGACCAGCGCCGCGGCGCAGGCGAAGAGCGGCATCTGCGTTTCCATGCCGCCGAAACCGCCGCCCAGGCGGCGGCACTCGACCACGACGTCGTGCGCGGCGAGCCCCAGCACGTGCGCCACCATGTGCTGCACTTCCCCGGGATGCTGGGTGGACGTGTGGATGTGCATGCCGCCGTGCTCGCGCGGGATGGCCAACGCGATCTGGCCTTCCAGATAGAAGTGGTCCTGGCCACCGGCCTCGACCGTGCCCTGCAGCCGGTGCGGCGCGCGCGCCAGCGCCGTCGCGGCGTTCCCGCGGGCGACGTGCACCGGCGGCAGCACGAACGACTGGGCCGCCATCGCGTCGGCGATGGTGAGAATGGCAGGCAGCGGCTCGATGTCGAAGCGGGCGAGGCGCGCGGCACGCCGCGCCGCGTTGACGCTGGTGGCGGCCACCGCAAACACCGGCTGGCCCACGAACTGCACGAGGTCGTCGGCGAACACCGGATCGTCATGCTGAATGGGACCGACATCGTTGATGCCGGGAATATCCGCGGCGGTGACCACATCCACGACGCCGGGCGCGGCGCGCACGGCGGCGAGGTCGATGCCGCGCAGGCGCCCATGCGCCACCGGGCTGACGCCCAGCGCGAGGTGCAGCGTGCCGCGCGGCTCGGGCAGGTCGTCGGTGTAGTGGGCGGCGCCTGCGACGTGCAGCGCGGCTGAATCGTGCGTGACGTCGCTGCCGACGATGGCGCCGGCGTCGGGGGTGGAGGCACGTGGGTGGCGGGCGTTCATCGCGAGGTCAGTCGGCCGCCAGCGTGACTTGCTCGACCCGGGTGATCGCAGGGACCCCGGACGACTCGAGGCGCATGCGGCGCAGCAGGTTGCCCAGCACGGTGCGGCGATAAGTGGCCGACGCCCGCATGTCGCCGATGGGCGCGAACTCGGCCTGCAACGCAAGTGCCGCTGCCTCCGCGGTGGCGTCGTCCCAGCGGTGGCCGGTGAGCAAGGCCTCCGTGGCCGGCGCGCGGCTGGGGATGGCCGCCACGCCGCCGCAGCCGATGCGGGCCGTGCCGATCATGCCGCCGGACACGGTGAGCGCGAAGCAGGCGAAGACGGCCGAGATGTCCTGGTCGAAGCGCTTGCTGATCTTGTAGGCACGCAGCAGCAGGCCGGGCGCGCGCAACGGGACTCGAATCCGCGCGACAAACTCGCCCGGCCGCAGCGCCGTCTTCTGGTAGGCAAGGTAGAGCGCCGCGAGCGGCAACTCGCGCTCGGCATCGCGAAGACGCAGCACCACGGTGGCGTCGAGCGCCATCAGCGCCGGCATCGAGTCGCCGATGGGCGAGCCGTTGGCGATGTTGCCGCCCAGCGTGCCGCTGTTGCGGATCGGCACCGATGCAAAGCGCGTCCAGGCTTCGTGCAGTTCAGGCCAATGCACGTCGAGCGCGGCAAAGGCGGCCGCCAGCGTTGCCGCGGCACCGATCTCGAGGTGGGTGGTGGTCTCCGCGACGCGGTGCAATTCCGTCACATCGCCTGTGTAGACGATGTCGCCAAGGTCGCGCTGATGCTTGGTGACCCACAGGCCTACATCGGTGGCGCCGGCCACGATGCGCGCGGCGGGATGCGCGGCGAGGGTGGCTGCAAGCTGATCGACGGTGCGGGGCGCGTGCCAGGTGGCGTCGCCGGCCGAGTACTCGAGCGGCTGCGGATCGGCGAGCGCCGCGAGCGCCGCGCGCAATGCACCGTCGGCGGTTGCGCCGGGGCCGTGCCAACCCGCGGGTGCCGGGCCGTCGTACATCGATTGCGCCGCCGCGACGATGGGGCGATATCCGGTGCAGCGGCAGAGATTGCCCGACAGCGCATCCTCAATGGCGTCGCGCGAAGGCCGCTGCGCGTTCTTGTAGAGTCCGACGAGGCTCATCGTGAACCCGGGCGTGCAGAAGCCGCACTGCGATGCGTGGCAGTCGACCATGCCGCGCTGGGCCGGATGCAGCGTGCCGTCGGCCGCCGCAAGGGACTCGACCGTGAACACGGCCTTGCCGGCCACCGACGGCAGCAGGCGGATGCACGCGTTGACGGGTTGCCACGCCAGCGCATCGCCCGTCGGGGCCGGCTGCGCCAGGATCACGGTGCAGGCGCCGCAGTCGCCTTCGGCGCAACCTTCCTTGGTGCCGGTGAGGCGGCGCTCGTCGCGCAGGTATTCGAGCAGCGTGGTTTGCGGCGAATGCCCGCTCACCGCGACGGGCTCGCCGTTGAGCAGGAAGCGCAATGCAGTGGAGGGGGAATGGCCGGGCACGGTCGCCTCGTCGCTTGGCACCTGGGCAAGACGCCCGAAGCCTGCCTTCGCATCCTCTGCCTGCCGCCTGCGAATGTCAACAATCGGGAGCGGCCTGTTGCATACCGGATTGGGGCCTCGGGACCGACGCCGGTACGGGACCGCTTTTCCTTGCGCCGGAACGGTGTTGCGCGCACCAGCAAGGGGCGGGAGATGCACCGTTTGGCGGCACGGATGCGCCAATCGTGTATACCCGATTGAGTGATGGAGGTATGCATTTTCTGATTGACGGCAAGCGCGAGCCGCACCTAAGCTGGCACTGCGATCTGCGGCAAGGGCCACTCGCCGGCATGGGGTGCGCCGCCCCCCCCGAGGATCGACGGAGCACGCCTGCCGGAACATCATGTCGACGCCGAAACGCAACCCCAACCCAGCAGGCAAGGCCGGCGCGGAAAACGCCATCTGCGACGCCATTCGTACGGCCATCCTCGAGCGGCGCCTGGCACCCGGCACCAAGCTGCAGGAGGTCCCGCTCGGCGCCTTCTTCGGCGTGTCCCGCACCATCGTCCGGCAGGCTCTGCGCCGGCTTGCCCACGAAGGCATCGTGCTGCTGCGCGACCGGCGGGTGGCG
>JANNYI010000141.1:0-4479 GCA_031410015.1 Betaproteobacteria bacterium
AGCGGTGTGTTGAGCTCGGGTTGTGCATCTGCGCTCGATTGTTGATCAACGGGTTCAGGAGGCAACATGAGCACGGGCAAATGCACGTCGCTTGCAATCGGCCCGTTCACCGCGTTGTTGTTCATGGGAACGGTGGTCGCTGACGCGGGGAAACGATCGCGCAATCACTCAGCATCGGGAGGCTGAGTCCTCGCTGCCCTTGACCATGGGGCGCGAAGGATCGGCGCACCATTCGCTCCACGACCCGGGATAAAGGCGCGTGCCGTGCAGGCCGGCCACTTCCATCGCCAGCAGGTTGTGGCAGGCGGTGACACCCGAGCCGCATTGATGCACGACAAGGTCAGCCGAGGTGCCATCGAGTACCGCGTCCCATTCGGCGCGCAACGCCGCCGGCGATTTGAAGGTGCCGGTGGCGTCGAGGTTGGCGGTGAACGGCCGATTGCGCGCGCCGGGAATGTGCCCGGCAACCGGGTCGAGCGGCTCCGTTTCCCCGCGATAGCGCTCGGGTCCGCGCGCGTCCACCAGCAGCAGGGTACGGCGCGCGATGCTCGCGCGCACGCCGCTGGCATTGACGTGCGGCGTGACCTTGCGCACCGCGAACGCCGCGGGCGCGAAGGGCCGGTCGACCGTTTCGAGCGGCCGCTTCTCCGCGGACCACCTGGCAAAGCCGCCATCGAGGACGGCGACGGCGTCGTGTCCCAGCCAGCGGAGCATCCACCACAGCCGCGCCGCATAGGCGCCGGGACCCTGATCGTAGGCGACGACCTGCTTGCTGCCGTCAATGCCCAGTTGCGCAAAGGTTGCGGCAGCAACTTCCGGCGTGGGCAGCGGATGGCGGCCGTTGGTGCCGGTCAGCGGCGCGGACAGCATGCGATCGAGATGGACGAAGCGCGCGCCGGGGATGTGTCCGGCGCGGAACTGATCCTCGCCCCAGGCCAGCGGCCGCCCGAGATCGTGGCGGACGTCGCAGATCACCAGCGCGGGGTCGTCGAGCATGGCGGCCAAGGCGGCCGTGGAAACGAGCGTGTTGAGCATGGCGATGACGGGCAATCGTGGGTGACGGGGAAGATCGCCACCGGAGACGGCGCCGACCGCGTGGCAGCTACAGATGGCCGATGTGCGCTTCCATCTCGCGTCGATAGTACTCGTGAAAGTGCTGCATGCCATCTTCCATCGGCGACTGATAGGGGCCGATCTCGCTCCTGCCCGCGGCGTAGAGGAGCTTGCGGCCGGCATCCATCCGCTCGGCGATCTCGTCGTCTTCCCGCGCCGTCTCCATGTAGGCCGCCTGGTGCGCCTCGACGAACTCGCGTTCGAACAACGCGATGTCCTCCGGGTAGTAGAACTCCACGACGTTCATCGTGCGGTCCACGCCCTGCGGCACCAGCGCGCTCACGACGAGGACGTGCGGATACCATTCAACCATTACGTTGGGATAGTAGGTGAGCCAGATCGCGCCGTGCGCCGGCATGGCGCCGCGGTAATAGTCCAGCACCGCCTTGTGCCAGCGTTCGTACACACGCGAGCCCGGCTTGGCGAGGCCGTTGTTGATGCCCACCGTCTGTACGGAATACCGGTCGCCGAATTCCCATTTCAGGTCATCGCAGGTAACGAACTGGCCGAGCCCCGGATGAAACGGACCGACGTGGTAGTCCTCGAGATAGACCTCGATGAAGGACTTCCAGTTGTAGTTGCACGCATGCAGCTCGACGCGGTCGAGAACGAAGCCCGAGAAGTCGAAGTGGCGCACGCCAAGTGCGGCGAGATCGCGCGCAACGTCGCGCGGACCGTCGAAGAGCAGCCCGTTCCAGTTCTGCATGGGCGTGCGGCCCAGGTTGAGGCAGGGCTTGTCCGCGAAATGCGGCGCGCCTAGCAACTCGCCCTTGAGATCGTAGGTCCACCGGTGCAGCGGGCACACGATGCTGCCGGCGTTGCCGCGCCCGTTGAACATCAGCGCCTGGCGGTGCCGGCAGATGTTGGACAAGAGCTCGACGCCGCCCGGATTGCGGACGAGCATCTGCGCCTCCCCGCGCGCGGGCAGCGCCTGGAAATCACCCGTGTTGGGCACCATCAGTTCGTGACCCACATAGCCGGGACCGCGCGCGATCAGCAGACGCTGTTCGGCTTCGAGGACCTGGGGATCGCAATACCATGAGACTGGGAACTGCGTCGTGGACTGACGCAGACGACCCGCCGCGGCGAGGTCAGACATCGGCCTTTCCTTTCGTAACCTATCGGTTGCTGGCAACCAACCCAACCCAACAACCCGGGACGCTTACGGCTTTGGTCTTCTCGAAAAAAGCCGCCCCGGACCGCTTTGCTAAGTCGGCCGCACGAAAGAATCGTGTAAGGCCGCGTCGTCAAAAGATGTTATTATAATCGGCTTTCCGCCATCAGGTCAAGACCTTAGCGCAGTTTTGCCGGTTCGACACGCCGCTTTTTCGGGCGACCTGGTCCCGCGTCCAACCCGCTCTGCGCGCCGCCCCCTTTCATGGCCAAGCCTCCGGAATCACCCAGTACTTTCGAAGCGGCACTCACCGAACTCGAAGCGCTCGTGGCGTCGATGGAGGGTGGCCAGCTGCCATTGCAGGAGTCGTTGGCGGCGTACAAGCGGGGTGCGGCGCTGATCGCGTTCTGCCAGGCCGCGCTCACCGATGCGCAACAGCAGGTCGAGGTGCTGGAGCAAGGCGTCCTGAAGCCATTCGCCCCGGATGCCGGCGATGGATCCTGACCTCGCATTCGAAGTCTGGTGCGGCGAGCGCCAGCAACGCATCGAGGACGTGCTCGACGGCGCGCTGTCGCCGCAGACCGCGACCCCGGCGCCGCTGCTCGACGCGATGCGCTACGCCGTGCTGGGCGGCGGCAAGCGGATGCGCCCGCTGCTGGCGTATGCCGCCGGCGAACTCACCGGCGCCGATCCGCTGCTGGTCGATGCGCCTGCTGCCGCGCTGGAAATGATCCACGCCTATTCGCTCGTGCACGACGACCTGCCGTGCATGGACAACGACGTCCTGCGCCGCGGCAAGCCCACCGCGCATGTGCAGTTTGGCGAGGCGATGGCGCTGCTGGCCGGCGACGCGCTGCAGGCGCGGGCCTTCGAATTGCTCGGTGCCGCGCCGCTGCGCGATGCCGGCGGCGCGTGCGCATTGCTGGCGGCATCCGCCGGCGCCGGCGGCATGGCCGGCGGACAGGCGATCGATCTCATCCATGTGGGCCGGCCGCTGGCCATGCCCGCGCTGGAGACGATGCACCGGATGAAGACCGGGGCGCTCATCCGCGCCTCCGTCCTGCTGGGAGCCGCGTGCGGCCGTCCGCTGGCGCCGGAACAGATGCAGGCGCTCGACGCCTTCGCCGGTGCCGCGGGGCTGGCCTTCCAGATCGTTGACGACATCCTCGATGTCGAAGGGTCGGCGGCGGTGCTGGGCAAGACGGCCGGCAAGGACGCCGCGCAGAACAAGCCCACCTACGTCACGTTGCTGGGGTTGCCCGAAGCCAAGCACCGTGCGGTAGCGGTGCATGCAGCCGCGTTGGCATCACTCGCGGTCTTCGGCACCGGTGGCCGACGACTGCGCGAGATCGCCGACTGGATCGCGCGGCGCAGCCACTGATCGAGAGAACAACCCGTCACCATGTTTCCGCTGCTCGAACGCATCAACAGTCCCGCCGATCTGCGCCTGCTCGATCGCGCCCAGCTGCACGACCTGGCGCGCGAGCTGCGCCTCTTCCTGCTGCAGTCGGTCGCGCAGACCGGCGGCCACCTGTCGTCCAACCTCGGCACGGTGGAGCTGACGGTCGCGTTGCATTACATCTTCGACACACCCGAGGATCGCATCGTCTGGGACGTGGGCCACCAGACTTACGCGCACAAGATTCTCACCGGCCGGCGCGAGGCGATGGCGGGTCTGCGGCAATGGGGCGGTCCGTCCGGATTTCCGCGCCGCGAGGAGTCGGAGTACGACACCTTCGGCACCGCGCATTCGTCCACGTCGATCTCGGCCGCGCTGGGCATGGCGATCGCGGCGAAATTGAAGCGCGAGGAGCGGCACGTGGTGGCCGTGATCGGCGACGGCGCGATGAGCGCGGGCATGGCCTTCGAGGCGCTGAACAACGCGCAGGGCGCCAACATCCTCGTCATCCTCAACGACAACGAGATGTCCATCTCCGAGCCGGTGGGCGCGTTCAACAATTACCTGGCCAAGATCCTGTCGGGGCGCCTGTACAACACCGTCCGGCGCGGCGGCAAGGAAGTGCTGGCCAAGCTGCCGCCGGTGCACGACCTGGCCAAGCGCTGGGAAGAACACATGAAGGGCATGGTGTTGCCCGGCACGCTGTTCGAGGAATTCGGCTTCAACTACATCGGCCCGATCGACGGGCATGATCTCGAGATGCTCGTGCGCACGCTGGCCAACGTCCGCGACATGCCGGGCGCCCAGTTCCTGCATGTGATCACGAAGAAGGGTTACGGCTATCCCAAGGCGG
>JANNYI010000142.1:0-4169 GCA_031410015.1 Betaproteobacteria bacterium
ACGTCGGGCGCGCGCAGCGCCATGACGGCCGTCAGCGCCTGCGCGTCCACGACCATGTCGTTGTTGAGCAGGTAGACACCTTCGTAGCGCGCGTGGGCAATGCCGCGGTCCACGGCACCGGCAAAACCGAGCGGCGCCTGCGCGTGCAGGAAGGTGACGGCCGGATGGCGCTCCTGCACGGCCGCATAGTCGGCGAGTGGCGTCCCATTGACGACGACAATCACTTCGTGGGCTTCATCGACGCCGGCGAGCGCGGCCGCAACTGCGACCAGTGCGTCGTCGAGCATCGCCGGCGCCCCACGCTCGGGAATGACGATCGACAGGCCGGGCGGCCACGGTGCGGGTGCGCGCCGCCGCTGCCCCGGCATCCACGCCGCGCAGCGATCGGCGGCCACGATGGCCAGGTAGAGCGGCATCAACCGCAGCCGCTGCCGCCAGCTCGTTCCCCACATGGGTTCGATTTTCGCACGGCACCGTGCGCGCCGGGCGGTGATCAGACCAGCAGCGGGTCCGTCGCGTTGCCGTCGAGGGGGGGCGACCCGTAGGCCATGGCAATGGCCTGGTCGGCAAACATCGCCGCCCACACATTGGATACCGGCGTCCGCGCATCGATGGCGAATGGCACCGAGCCGTCGGCGCGAACCTGTCCACGCAGCAGGTGCCGCAACCGCGCCAGCGCGACGCGGTCGGGCATCCACTGCGGAAAGCTGCGCTGGAGCAGGTAGCCGACGCGAAGGGTCTGCGCGATCACGTCGATGCGTTCCGGACCGGCATCGGGACCATGCGTGCGGCGGGATTCCGGCAGCGCGCCGCGCCGCGTGCGCAGGGCCAGCAGGACGTCGAATGCCGCTGCCAGCCGAGGCAAGGCCGCAATCGTGCGCGGGTGCTGCGGCCGGCTGAGGATGCCTTCGAACGCATAGAGCTGGGGATGGAGCTCGTCGTGCGGCGTCGCGAATGCGCTGTCGACGCTGGCCAGCCACGTGGCTTCGGCGGCCGCGACGACGCGCGGTGCCATGCCGGGCAAGGCGGCGGCGGCAGCGACACCGGCGCCGGCTTTGGCCAGGAAGCCGCCGCGCCGGGTCGACCACCGTTCCGGCAACGTCGCCGCGGCTGCGAGCGGCGCGAACGCATCGAACAGGCCGTCCGCCGCGATCATCGCCTCGAGGGCGTTCGACAGCCCCGCGACGACTGCGGGATCGGGATCGAGCAGTCCGGCGTCTGCGGCGGCGGCGAGGCCCCGCGCCACCATCGCCACATCGAAACAGAAGACGGCGCGATTGCGCCAGTCGTCGACCCCGTCCGCGAGGTGCAGACGCATCGGCAACGGCTCGCCAAGCGCGAGCCAGGCCGCCAGCCAGCGTTGCGCGGCCGCGGCGCGCGGGGCCGCAGTCCCCGCCGCATCGCTGCCGCGACAGCGCCAGGCCAGCCACTGCAGGAAATAGCCGGTGATCTCGGGATAGCCGTAGAGCGCCCGGCCGTCGCCGTCGATGCTGCCCGCGACGGCGCCCGCATGGCGCCCGGCGCCGATCTGGGCGGGTCCGTCGAGCAGCCAGCCCGCGATGCCGCCCTCATGGTGCAGCGACGGCTGCGGCGCAACGTCCGGGGCGATGCTGATGCTCATGCGGCGGCGGCTTCGGCCATGATGTCGGTCAGCACCGCGACGATGCGCTGGGCGGCATCGCCCGCACCGAAGGGCGCATGCCGGTCGAACGCCAGTCCCGGCCGGCGCGGCGCCGCCAGCATGGCGGTGGCGGCGGCGACGATGGCGTCGTGGTCGATCCGCACCAGCCGCACGAAGCCCGTCGCGACTCCTTCCGGCCGCTCGGTGCAGCTGCGCGGCACGAGCAACGGCACGCCCAGGTGCGGGGCTTCCTCCTGGATGCCGCCGGAATCGCTGATCACCAGCGCGGCCGTTGCCGCCATGGTCACGAAGGCGCGGTATTCCATTGGCGCGACGAGATCGAAGCGCGGGTGATCCCCCAGCCGGCGACGCAGGCGCGTGGCGATCCGCGGATTGGGGTGGACCGGCAGCACGAAGCGCAACGCCGGATGCCGCGCGGCAAGCGCCAGCAGCGCATTGCAGACAATGTCGGCGTTGCCGTCCCAGTTCTCGCGTCGATGCAGCGTGACCAGCACATGCGGCGACACCGCGGCAGCAGGGCGCTGCACGCCCTCCTGCGCAAGCAGCGCGCGCAGGCTGTCGATGCCGGTGTTCCCGACATGGTGGATCGAATGCTGCATCACACCTTCATCGAGCAGATTCTGGCAGGCCGACGCGCTGGGCGCGAAGTGCAGGTCGGTATGGCGCGCAATGCGGCGGCGAAACCACTCTTCCGGAAACGGGTCCGACACCGTGGGCGCGCGCAATCCGGCCTCGACGTGAATGAGGGGCACCTCGGCCGCGCGCGCGGCGCGGGCGCCGGCAAATGCCGTCAACGTGTCGCCCTGGACCAGGACCATCGCCGGCCGCGCGTGATGGATGACGCCTGCGAGCAGTTGCTCCATGCGGCGGGTGGAGGACACGAGGTTGGGGCTGCCCGCGTGTGCCGGCAGCGTGACATCACAGGTGACCCCGAAGCCGCCAAACGTGCGGCGCACGGCGTCGGCATGCTGGCCGCTGTTGACGACGATCGCGTCGAGTTCGCGGTGCCCGGCGAGCGCATGCACGATGGGCGCCAGCTTGATGCATTCCGGCCGGGTGCCCGCCACGATCAGGATCGTATGCGCCGAAGCGCCGGGCGAGCGCCTGCCGACGCGCGCATGCATCCGGGGCTCCGGCCCCGGAGCGATATCGCGGTTCGACTCGATTTGCTGCCCCCCCCGAAGTGATCCCTGGACGGAACCACGGCGTGCGCCGATTGAATCGGTCTTTGCCGTGCCACCGACGATGCAATTGCCGATGTGGTGCGACGTGCGCTGCGGCAACGCAATCGTCGCCGCGAGCGGAATGTAACAAGATGTTACTGGCGCGACAAGCCCTTCCGTCCATGGACGGAAGCGCGTTATGACAATGGGAAGTGGGCCCGGCTGGATTCGAACCAGCGACCAAGGGATTATGAGTCCCCTGCTCTAACCGTCTGAGCTACAGGCCCGCATGCAATACGGCACGCCAGGACGCAGGAGCCAGCGCGCAGGCGGTGCCGAGTATAGCGGACGACCGGGGTGCTCCGGGCTGTGGTCACGCCCCGATTTTGGCGTGCAACCTGCGTCGAGTAGACTCGGTTAAAACATCAGGCAAGAGGTCGGCAGGTCAAGATGCAGCACTATCTCTCACCATTGTTGAAACCGACGTCCGTCGCGCTGGTCGGCGCATCCGACAAAGTGGGCTCGCTGGGCCGCACGGTGTACGAGAACATCCTCGCCGGCGACTTCAAGGGACCGATCTACGCGGTCAATCCAAACCGCCGCCGCGTCTTCGGCCGCCGCACCTACACATCGCTGGGCGCCATCGGCGAGCCGGTGGACCTTGCCGTGATCGCGGCCCCGGCGGGGGCCGTGCCGGGCATTCTGGACGATCCCAAGGTCCGCCTGCGCGCGGTGGCCCTGATGTCGGGGCCCGACGGGGACGAACCGGCAGCGGCCGCGGCGTGGCACAAGGACGTGCTGGCCATCGCCAAGCGGCGCGGCATCCGTCTCCTCGGACCCGGTGCGTTCGGCATCGTGCGCACCGATATCGGCCTCAACGCCACGTTCTGCGCGCCGACGGCGCTGGCGGGGCGATTGGCGCTGGTCTCGCAGTCCGGCGCGGTCTGCACCGCGATGCTCGATTTCGCCATTTCGATGCGGATCGGGTTTTCGACGGTAACGTCGCTTGGCGGCGGCATCGACATCGGCTTCGGTGAGTTGCTCGATGCGCTGGTCCTCGATCCCGGCACGGACGGTATCCTGCTCTACGTCGAGTCGGTGGGCGCCGCGCGGCCGTTCCTGTCGGCGCTGCGCGCTGCTGCGCGGATCAAACCGGTGGTCGTGCTGAAGGGGGGGCTATCACTCGAGCCCCCGCCGTCGCTGTTGCCTGGAGGCGCGCTGTCCCACGATGCGGTGTTCGGCGCGGCGTTGAGGCGTGCGGGAACGGTGCGCGTACACAACTACACCCAGCTCTTTGCAGCCGCCCGGATCCTGGCCATGGGCCGGATTCCGGCGGGCAATCGTTTGGCCATCGTCGCCAACGG
>JANNYI010000143.1:0-11014 GCA_031410015.1 Betaproteobacteria bacterium
TCGGCGCGGTCACCGTCGCCACGTGGGTGCACGACTATGCGCCGGCCATCCGCGGCATGGTGCTCGCCTCGCCGGCGTTTCGCGTCAAGCTCTACGTGCCGCTGGCGTTGCCGGGACTGCGCCTGATGCGCAGGATCCGGGGCAATTTCTTCGTCACGAGCTACGTCAAGGCGAAATTCCTCACGCATGACCCGGCGCGAATCGCCAGCTACGGCACGGATCCGCTGCTGTCCAGGGCCATCTCGGTCAACGTGCTGCTGGGCCTGCAGGAAGCGGCCGACCGCGTGGTGGCCGATGCGCAGGCGATCACCGTGCCCACGCAGTTGCTGATCTCCGGTTCCGACTGGGTCGTGCATCATGGCCCGCAGCATGCTTTCTTCGATCGGCTGGGCGCCACGGAGAAGGAGCGACATGTGCTGCACGGCTTCCTGCACGACACGCTCGGCGAGCGCGACCGCGCCGTCGCGGTGGACCGCATGCGCGCGTTCATCGTCCGCGCCTTCGCTGCGCCGCGCGCGCGCCGCAACCTGCTCGACGCCGACGAGCACGGCTTCACGCGCGAGGAAGCCGATGCGCTGGCGGCCCCGCTACCCGCGCTGTCGCCGCGCGGCCTGTATTGGTCCTTCACCCGCGCCGGCCTGCGCTTCGGTGGCCTGCTGGCCGATGGCGTGCGCCTCGGCCACGCCACGGGCTTCGATTCCGGCAGCACGCTCGACTATGTCTATCGCAATCGCGCCCATGGCCGGACACCGGTCGGGCGCCATATCGACCGCACGTTTCTCGACGCGATCGGCTGGCGCGGCATCCGGCAGCGCAAGCTCGACGTCGAAGCGCTGCTGCGCGATGCCATGGCCCGGCTGCGGGCGGCCGGCGCGCCGGTCCACATCGTCGACATCGCGGCCGGGCACGGACGCTACGTGCTCGACGCCGTCACGGCAATGCAGGACCGCCCCGACTCGATCCTGCTGCGCGACTACAGCGCGCTCAACGTCGAGCAGGGTACCGCGCTCATCCGCGAGAAGGGACTGGACGGCATCGCTCGATTCGACACCGGCGACGCGTTCGATCGCGCGAGCCTCGCGGCGATCGCGCCACGGCCCACGCTGGGCGTGGTGTCGGGCTTGTATGAGCTGACCCCGGACAACGCCACCGTGCGCCAGTCCCTGGGCGGCCTCGCCGACGCTATCGCGCCGGGCGGCTTCCTCGTGTACACCGGCCAGATCTGGCACCCGCAGCTGGAACTGATCGCGCGCGCGCTGACCAGCCATCGCCGCGGTGAAGCTTGGGTGATGCGCCGGCGCGCGCAGGAAGAGATGGACCAGCTGGTGACCGCGGCCGGCTTCCGCAAGGTGGCGCAGCGCATCGGCGAATCCGGCATCTTCACCGTGTCGCTGGCGCAACGCGTGGCCGGATGAGCGCACTCGCGCCTCCGCTCGCGGCGGTCGAGCCGTGGCCGTGGCGGCGCGCGCTGGCGTGGCTCCTGTTCCTTGCGCCGTTCTTCTTCATCACCTATGGCCTCGCCAACTGGTCGGCGTCGCAGCGCGCGGATGTGCCGTCGCTGGTGTTCGAATGGGAGCAGGCCATCCCGTTCTGGGCATGGACGATCCTGCCGTACTGGTCGATCGATACGCTCTACGGCCTGTCGCTGTTCGTGTGCCTCACGCGGCGCGAACTCGACACGCATGCGAAGCGCCTGCTGACCGCACAGGCGATTGCCGTCGCCTGCTTCGTGCTGGTGCCGCTGCGCTTCGCCTTCGCGCATCCCGCAGCCGACGGCGTGTGGGGCTTCATGTTCGATGCGCTGGCGGGCTTCGACCAGCCGTTTAACCAGCTGCCGTCGCTGCACATTGCGCTTGCCGTCATCCTGTGGGCGCTCTATGCACGCAGGCTTGCGGGCATTGCGCGCCTAGCGATGGAAGTGTGGTTCCTGCTGATTTGCGGGTCGGTGCTCACGACCTATCAGCACCACTTCATCGACCTTCCAACCGGTTTCCTGCTCGGCCTGCTGTGCCTGTGGGCCTGGCCGATGGCCGACGAAGGCAACGGCCGCGCGCCTGCCGCGCAGTGGCAATGGACGCGCGAGCCGGCGCGGTGGCGGTTAGCTGCGCTGTATGGCGCCGGCGCGGTGGGGCTCGCGGCAGTCGCGATCGGGGCCGGCGGCTGGGCGTTGTGGCTGCTGTGGGGCAGTGTGTCGATGCTGCTCGTGGCCCTGGCCTACGCGGCGATTGGCGCGGCGGCGTTCCAGAAGCGTGCGGATGGCCGCGTATCCGTGGCCGCGCTGTGGCTCTTTGCGCCCTATCGCGCCGCCGCATGGATCAATTCGCGGGCATGGACAAGGCGCGAGCCGCGACCGGTGCCCATTTCCGATGGTGTATACCTCGGGCGTATCCCCACCGCGCGCGAGCTCGCCGCATCGCCGTTCGCAGGAGTGGTGGACCTGACCGCAGAATTTTCCGCGCCGTTTACCGATCGTGAATACGTTGCGGTACCGGTGCTCGACCTCACCACGCCGCCCGCCGCCGCGCTGGCGCAGGCGGCGGAGGCCGTCGAACGCCTGCGTCGCAATGGCCCGGTGCTGGTGTGTTGCGCACTCGGCCGCTCGCGCAGCGCCTGCGCGGTGGCGGCGTGGCTACTCGCATCGGGCCGGGCGCTGGATGTGGCGGCGGCGCTTGCGACCGTGCGCGCGGCGCGCGCCGTCGTCGTGCTTGGCGATGGCCACGCTGCCGCGCTGCACGGGCTTGCCGGCGCCCGTCCGGTCCCCGCTGCCGGTGCGGTGGCGCCAGGCGCGGAATGACGACGATGCAGGTGCTGGCGCCCCATCTGCAGACCGTCGGTCTCTTCGCCGGCATCGGCGTCGTTCTGCTCGTCGCGTCGCTGATCGGCTGGACGCTCAAGGTCACCGTCGCCAGGAATCGATCGCACGGCGTGATCGACAACCTCAACACGCGCATCAAGGCGTGGTGGGTGATGGTGCTGGTGATCGGCATCGCGTTCATGCTCGGCGACGTCGGCATCACGCTGCTGTTCGCCTTCATTTCCTTCATTGCGTTGCGCGAGTTCACCGCGCTCACCGCGCGCAGTGGCGACCACGCCGCCCTGGCGGCGTGCTTCGTCGTGGTGTTGCCGGCGCAATACGTGCTGGTGTACCTGGGCTGGTACGGCCTCTACTCGGTCTTCATTCCGGCGTTTGCATTCCTGTGCCTGCCCGTCATCAGCGTGGCCGGGGGCAATGGCGGCCGCTTCCTCGATCGGGCGGCGACCTTGCAGTGGGGCCTCGTGCTCTGCGTGTTCTGCCTCTCGCACGTGCCCGCGCTGCTGACGCTCGACATTCCCGGCTACGCGGGGCGCAACCTGCTGCTGATCGTGTTCCTGATCGTCGTCGTGCAATCGAGCGACGTGCTCCAGTATTGCTGGGGCATGCTGTTCGGCAGGCACCGCGTGGCGCCCACGCTGTCGCCGTCGAAGACCTGGGAGGGCCTGATCGGCGGCGTGGCCAGCGCCACCGCACTCGGTGCCGCACTGTTCTGGATCACGCCTTTCAATCCGTGGCAGGCCGCGCTGGTGGCGCTGGCGATCAACACGGTGGGTTTCTGCGGCGGCCTCGTGCTTTCGGCGATCAAGCGCGACCGCGGCGTCAAGGACTGGGGGCGGATCATCGATGGCCACGGCGGCATGCTGGACCGCGTCGACTCGCTGGCCTTTGCCGCGCCGGTGTTCTTTCACGTGACGCGGTTCTGGTGGACCTGAACGGCTAGCGTCCGCCCGGCCCACCGGGAGGCACCGGTCCGAAGAACATGGCCCGCAGCCTGGCCGGCCCGATGACTCGGGCGATCTCATTCACCATGCAGTACCACACGATCAGGATGACCAGCAGGATCTGAACCGCCCAGAAATGAGGCCAGATCATCTCCGACAGCAATTTCTCGTTGGCGGCGACAAACCCCGGCGCCACTTTCCAGAAATCGTACAGGCGCTCCAGATAGTGGATGAGCGTGGCGACCACGAAATAGAGCAGCGACTTCCAGCAGACATTCCAGGCGAGCGGCCTTTCGGGAAACTGGTTGATGAAGGGCAAGGCGTTGGCCAGCAGCACGGCCTTGCCCAGGATCAGCGCCGCGACCGCGATCGACATCGAAGTCGACGGGTCGATGCCGGTGCCCTTGGTCATCAGCACGCGGAGGACTGCGACGAGATGCAGGACGACGAAGAAATAGAGGGTCGGCGGAATCAGCTCGATGAACTCGTGCTTCAACGTCCTGGCAAATTTGCTCATGACGACCTCGGGCTGGAGCGTTCGTGAGGCGCGATCATTTCCGGGTGAAATAGACCTCGAAGCGCTGCTTCATGACCGCCTGGTAGTAAACACCCTTGAGGCGATCGCTGGCGGCGTCGTAGACGAGATCGTACGTCGACCCCGAATAGCCGCCTGCCTGCAATTCGAAGGCGAGGCGCACCGCCGTGCCTTCGCGCGTCGCCTGCGCCTTCGCAAACGGCAACGGCTGCGGATTGAAGTACGAAGCCTCGAGCTGGCCGTTGGCGCCGACCCTTTGGATCAGGATGACGTAGCCGCCGTCGGGGCGAACCCACGCGCCCTCGAGAACATCGAGATTGATTTTGTCCGCGGCTGCGGACCCGGCATTGTTTCCGGCACCCGGTGTCGCCACCTGCGCCGTCACCGTTCCGCTGGCAGCGAGGGCGATCGTCAGCGCAATCGCAATGCCGAGACCGGTCGCAGAGCTGCACTTTGCCGCGTATCCCGATACTTCCGTTGCCTGCTTCATCCGGTTCCTGCGTCCATGGGTTTCCCGTTCCGCCATGCGGAGGCCAGCAATAGTGCCACGATCGAATGCAGCACGACGCCGGCCCACAGCAGTGGACCATCGAACTTGTCGGCAGTACCCAGCCAGGCCAGGTATGCCGCGACAAGCGCGTTGTAAATCAGCATCGCCCGGGTGGCCGGCGAACCGGCATCCACACGCGCCGTCGACGGCCAGCATGCCACCGCCAGCGCAAAGATCGCAATACCGAAACAGCGCGCAAGCGGAACGCCGGGACCGGCGAGGTCAGCGCCCAGCAGAAGCCGGACGACGAGCGCCGGATTGACCATCAGGGCCAGCCCGGTGCCCGCTTCCACGGCAGCGGCAAACAGGAGGACGTTGCGCAGCATGCCGCTTCGTCCTAGTCGCGCGCCCGCGCCACCGCTTCCTGCATCACTTTCTGTTCCGCCGCCGTGATCTGGTTCTTGCCCAGCTTGAAGTTCAGCTTGGCGATGGTCCCGGTGAAGCGGAACGGCAGCTTGTAGCTGTCGTCCACGCCCGACCGCGTATCGCTGCCGATGTCGAAGGTCTCGTCGATGGTCATCAAAAGCGGAATCGAGTGCGGCACCGTCTGCTTGGCCAGCACCTTGCCGTCGACTGTGAGTACACCGGTGCCGCCCTTGCCGGGGCCGGGACCGTCGTACTTGAAGTCGAACACGATCGTGTGCTTGCCCGGTGCCAGCGCCGAACCCAGGATGTCGCCGCCGCCGACGCCGCCCTCCCAACGGTAGCGCTTGAGATTGAGCATGTTGTAGACGAACACCGGCTTGCCCTTCAGCAGATACAGGCCGTAGCCGCCGAACTTGCCGCCCAGCGTGACGATCATGCCTTCCGCGCCGCCCTTGGGCACGACGATGTCGGCGGTAATCGTGTAATCCTTGTTGAGGATGCTGGGCGCGTTGCCCAGCGGAATTCCGACATTCGCTCCCGTGTAGGTGAAGACATCACGACCGGCCACTGCGCTGGGGCGCGGCGTCAACAGACGCGAGAATGCCGTGTTGTCGAGCGGCAGCACGTTGTATTTCGCCGCCTCGACCAGAAACATCGCCTGCATCTCTTTCAACTTGTCCGGATTCTTTGCGGCAAGGTCGTTGTTTTGCGAAAAATCTTCGGTGATGTTGTAGAGTTCCCATTTGTATCCGTCGACGACGCTGGGTAACTTGCCGGTGGCGAGATCCCACGGTGGCGCAAATGGCGTGGTGTTGGCGATCCAGCCGTCGTGATAGATGGCACGGTTCGCCGCCATTTCGAAGTACTGCGTCTTACGTGTCGACGGCGCCTTCGCATTCGCCTGGTCGAACGTGTAGGCCATGCTCACGCCTTCGATGGGACGCTGCGTGATGCCATTCACCAACGTTGGCGCAGGAATGCCCGTGGCCTCGAGGATGGTCGGGACAATGTCGATCACATGGTGGAACTGCGAGCGAATGCCGCCCACGTCCTTGATATGGCCGGGCCACGAAATGGCAAGACCCTGGCGCGTGCCGCCGAAGTGCGAGGCCACCTGCTTGGTCCACTTGAACGGTGTATCGAAGGCCCACGACCAGCCCACCGACATGTGTGGATACGTCTTGTCCGAACCCCATGACTCGTAGAACAGCATTTGCTCGACTTCGGGGAGCTTCAGGATGCCGTTGTAGGCAGTGAGCTGGTTCGGCGTGCCGGTCAGCGTGCCTTCGGGGCTGGTGCCGTTATCGCCGACGATGTAGATGATCAACGTGTTGTCGAGCTTGCCCGCGTCCTGCACTGCCTGGATCACGCGCCCGATTTCATAGTCGGTGTACGCGGCGTACGCGGCGAATACTTCGGCCTGACGCGCATGAAGTTTTTTCTGGATGAAAGTCAGCGATTCCCACTTCGGAATTTCAGCGGGCCACGGCGTAAGTTCCGTGTTCACGGGAATGACACCCAGTCGCTTCTGGTTGGCGAAGATCTGCTCGCGCAGCTTCTCGTAGCCCATGTCGAACTTGCCCTTGAACTTCTCGATCCATTCCTTCTTCGGCTGGTGTGGCGAATGGGTGCCGCCTGGAACGTAATAGAGAAAGAATGGCTGATCGGGCGCGGCGGCGTTGAGGTCGCGTACATGCTTGATCGCCTCATCCGCCATGTCGGTGATCAGGTTGTAATCGGCCCTGCCGACAAACGGAAAGATCTGCGTGTGATCACGGAAGAGGTAAGGCGTCCACTGATCGGTCTCGCCACCCATGAAGCCATAGAAATAATCGAAGCCCATGCCCGACGGCCATTGGTCGAATGGCCCGGCCACGCTGTACTGGAAGGCCGGCGTGTTGTGATTCTTGCCGAACCACGATGTCGCAAAGCCGTTGCTCTTGAGGATGGCACCGATACTGGCGTTTTCCAGGCCGATGATCGAGTCATAGCCCGGGAAGCCGGTGGACAGCTCCCCGATCACACCTGAACCCACTGAGTGGTGGTTGCGCCCGGTGATCAGCGCCGCGCGCGTCGGCGAACACAACGCGGTCGAATGAAACTGCGTGTAGCGCAACCCCGCCTTGGCCACGCGGTCGAGCGCCGGCGTGGGAACGACACCACCGAAGGTGCCGGACACACCATAGCCCTGGTCGTCGGTCATGATCAGCAGGATGTTGGGCGCGCCTTTGGGCGGCACCACGCGCGGCGGCCAATATTGCTTCGAATCCAGTGCGCTTTCCTTGATCACGCCACCGAATTTCATCGGCGGCGGCGGAATCTGCTTGCCGTCGATGGTGACGGTGGAACTGGGTGATCCCGGCGTGCCGTGGATCGTCTGCGCGGCAACGGGGGCGACGGCCAGCACTGCAGCAATCAGAACTGCCGCGATTGCCCCTGCATTGTCAACCACTCTCATATTTTGTTTCATACACTGCACTCCTTTTCTTTGCCAATGCCAAACCGGATTCTCACACTTGGAATTTCGCCTTCGCGACTGCTACGGCCGCCGACGTTTTGGTCCGGAACTGGCAGTCCCGTCGGCCGGACGTTGATGATCAGTCAGCGGCGACCGCCGCCGCCCCCACGCGAAAAGCCGCTGGAGCGCGACCCTGAGGACGGGCTTGAGCCCCAGCTTCTAGACTCACCGGTCTTGGCGTTGTAGGTCGTCGTCGAGCCCGTATGCGCATACCCCTGCGGGCCCGCGGTCGTTGCCCCGGAATGTTCAACCGAGCTGCCGCCCGCGCCTGTGGCCGAACCCGCCGAGGCCGCCGATCGCTGGCCGGTTTCCGTGTTGTAGCTGCGACCCGCAGCGGCGCTCCCGGTGCCGCCCGCTGCGCCCGTGCCGCTTACCGCGCCCGTCTGCTTGGCCACGCCGGTATTCGCGTTGTAGCTCTTGTTGGTGGCGTAGTTGCCGCTCGTGCCGGTGGCTTTGTTGTAATAGCTGCCGCTGCTGGAAACTCCAGCGACGACGCCGCCGGCGTAAGCGGTCTTGGTTCCGGAGTAGGCAGTGTTGCCATATTGGCCATAGACACTGGCCGTGGCACTGCCGCAACAGGCGTAGGGATGGTAGGCCGCCCCGTAGTAAGGCGGGACCCATGCCGCAGTCGCCAACCCGGTCGCGAAGCCATAGGTGAATCCGAGCGCCGCGCTGTAGACCGGTGCCGCTGCCACGCCATACGTGGTCGGCGGCGGATACCAGACCGAACCCACCCACGGTGCGTAGGCATACCCGGTGCCATAGACGACGGTGCCATACGGACCGACGACGGTGCCCATGTAACCGGGCGTGTAGCCAACATACACCACGGTCGGCGTCGCGCCGTAGATGCGCACATAGGTGACGAAGTGGGCTACCGACGACGGCGGTATCGTATAGATCACTGCAGGCACCGATGTCGCCACGCGCCACGGTCCGGCGACCGTCGGCGCCGTGAACCACACGCCAGAGCTGACGGCGTAGAAATTATTCGCATCGACCTGGATGATGGGCACCGACGCGTTGGTGGTGGCCGACAGCGGGGTATCGGCAATCGGCTGGAACTGCGGAGCGCCGTCAAAGCTTGGCACGAAGGCCGGTCCGTTCGCCAAGGGCACCGTTGCGGTCTGCGGCACAGAGTTGGCGATGACCGCTTCCTGCGCCTGCGGCGTACCGGCGACCGCGGCCAGCACGACGGCGGCCGGCGAATTGGCTGGAATGTGCGCGAAATCGGGCGGCAATGCGTTGGCCGGCACAAACGTCCACGGCCCGCCGGGCGTTGCCGCGCGAAACCAGCGACCGGAAATCAACAGGTAGTAGTCGTTGGTCGTCGTGTCGACGAACGCGTCGGCGCTGGTGTTGTTGGCCCACAGCAGGGTGCCCGCGATTGGAATGAAACTCGGCTGTCCCTTGAACACGATGAGCTCGGTCGGGACCTGGCTTGTGTAGATGGTAGGCGCGCCATTGGCAAGCGTGGGCCGGGGATTGGCGTTGGGCCCGCCATCGAGCATGTCGACCAGTCCGCTGGCCGCAAGTTTTTTTGCCACGTCGTCCATACCGATCGGCGCCCGACCTGCTTGCACCCACGGTCCGTCGAGTGAGCTTGCCGCCATCCAGCCGTCATAGACGCGCATATAAAAGCTGTCCCCAAGACCGCCCTGCAGGATCAGCGCGCGGGTATTGATGACGCGGTTGAAGCGGCTGGCGTCGGGCACTGGCTTGACGATTGGAGCACCGTTGATGGGCACCAGGATTGCCGGTGAGTAACTGATGATGATCCGCGGCGGATTGTTCAAGACCGGGAACGATGGCGCCTTCACACCGGCCGCTTTGAGGGAGGCTTCCACGCGGTCGAGCGAGATCGTCCGTGCTGCACCGCCAAACTTCGTCTTCAACTCGCTGGCGTAGGCCGCGCCCTGGTCAGGCAGCGTCGGGAAATTGCTCTTGGTGATGGTGAGATCGTTGAAGACCACGGTGCGCAGCGTGCGGTCGACCTCGGTGCGCGCCGTGGCAAATACCGCGCCAAAGCTTGGTGCCACAGCGCCCGCCGGTTTGACGGACACCGCCGCACGAATCTGGATCTGGTTGCCGTCCCAGGCTTCCACCTGCGGTTGATAGATGACGACCGCCGCGTTGGACAGCTGGATCGTGCGCGGCCACGGGTCAGCTGGCGCGACCGGCGCCTGCGCCAACACGAGATGCCATGGTCCCACGAAAAATGCGGCAGCGACAACCAATGATCTTAGCGACGACCTGCAGGCGGACTTCGGCTTCATGATGTGGATTCCTGTCAGTTTCATATTGGTGACGGCGCGAGCGATCAAAATGCAGAACCGGGGGATCCTCAGTATCGCAATTTTTCGTAGGCAATTGGATCAATGAACGACTTCGACGCGCATTTCGACTTCAGTTCATCTCAATCTCGCGGGACTCACTGCGCCAGCAATGGCCGCCAGTAGTGCGCCGCCTGTGAATGGCTTGGTCAGGAATGCCACTGCGCCAAGGCGCTCTGCTTCAGCGCGTACCCCGGGTTCGTCATGCGCGGTGATCATGATCACCGGTGGCCACGCGCTGCGCGCGCGCAGCACCGACAGCAACTCGAGACCGGACATCGCTGGCAACTTGAGATCGCTGATCACGCACCGCGCGCCTTCGATGGCGCCACCTGCCAGCAGCGCTTCGGCCGAGGCGTAGGCAGCGGACTCGATCCCGGCAGCTTCCAGCAGCGTCTCGATGGCCTCGCGCATGCCATCGTCGTCCTCCGCCACCAGCACCTTGCCGCAAGCGCTGATCGCCGCGCGGGATCTCCCGGCAACGTCCCCCGTCAATGGCGCGGTCGCTATCAATGTTCGTATCCAGGTGCCATGGCATGTATCCCCTCGGTGAAAGCGGAAGGCTCTCCACTTTTTTCCGTCCTGATTGTTCAGGCCCTTGGCGCAGGTCGTGCCATTGGGTCCTTGCGCCACGCCGGTTATGCGGCGCAACAGCAGCGAACAGCGCCGGGTACCAGCTTGGTCCTCGCCAATTTGCTTTGAAAGTGGCCCAAGGTGCAGAGAGCCCGCACCAAAGGCCAGGATCAGAAGTACCGGACTAGCGTGAGATATCGCGCCGGTCGCGCGCCAGCGTGCCCAGCTCGGCCGCAGTGGCCACACCCAGCTTTTCCATCACCTGCGCGCGATAGGCCTTGACCGTGCGCAGGCTGATGCCGAGTTCGTCGGCGATCTGCTTGTTGAGCCTGCCCGCGACGATGCGATCGAACACGTCGCGTTCCCGCGCGGTAAGCACGGCC
>JANNYI010000144.1:0-4628 GCA_031410015.1 Betaproteobacteria bacterium
CACGAGACTGCCGGTGCGCGCGGCCTCCTCCAGCATGCTGTTGAACGAGCGAAAGCCGTAGTACGACTCGTTGAACCCGGGCTTGCGGCGCTTCAATGCCTGCTTGACCATCGAGCCCCAGATTTTTTCCTCGGCGCCGCGGTCGTTGGTCAGCGCCTCGACCGTTTCGACGATGAGGTCGAGCGCTTCCTCGCGCCTGGCTTCGTCGCCCTTGGGCACCGGTACGGGGGCCGGCTCGAGCGGCGACTTGTCCACCCCCGCCGCGCCATCCAGCGCCTTCTTCGCCGCGGGTTTCGGCTTCGCGCCCGCCGTCGTCTTCGCCGCCGCACGGCGCGTGGCCGTTTTTTTCTTCTCGCGGACGAGATCGTCGTAGAAGATGAATTCGTCGCAATTGGCGATCAGCAGGTCGGACGTGGAATTCTTGACGCCCACGCCGATCACGATCTTGTTGTTCTCGCGCAGCTTCGACACCAGCGGCGAAAAATCCGAGTCGCCGCTGATGATGACGAAGGTCTCCACATGCGCCTTCGTGTAGCAGAGGTCGAGCGCGTCGACCACCATGCGGATGTCGGCGGAGTTCTTGCCCGACTGGCGCACGTGCGGAATCTCGATCAGCTCGAAGGACGCCTCGTGCATCGACGCCTTGAACGCCTTGTAGCGATCCCAGTCGCAGTAGGCCTTCTTGACGACGATGCTGCCCTTCAGCAGCAGGCGCTCCAGCACCTTGCCGATGTCGAATTTCTCGTAGTTGGCGTCGCGGACGCCGAGCGCGACGTTCTCGAAATCGCAGAACAGCGCCATGTTGGTGACTTCGGATGCGGTGGCCATGGTCCCATCCCGGTGATGCGCCAAGCGCAGGAAACCAGCACAATAGCAGCCCCATGGAACTGCCCGCCCTCTCCCTCCTCGAAACCCGCGTGCTCGGTGTGCTGATCGAAAAGCAGCACACGGTGCCGGACAGCTACCCGCTCACGCTCAATGCGCTGCACTCGGGCTGCAACCAGAAGACCAGCCGCGACCCGGTGATCGACGCCACGGAGGCGGAAATTTCGGCCGCCATCGACCGCCTGAAGGGCCTCGACCTCGTCATGGAGTCGAGCGGGGGCCGGGTGATGCGCTACGCGCAGAACCTCGCGCGGGTGCTGGCGATTCCCGCGCAGTCGGTGGCGCTGCTGACGATGATGATGCTGCGCGGCCCGCAGACGGTGGGCGAGCTGCGCATCCACACCGATCGCCTGCATAAATTCGCCGATATTTCGTCCGTCGAGGGCTTCCTGCACGAACTCGCCACCCGGCCCGTCGGCGCGCTGGTGGTCGAATTGCCCCGTCTGCCCGGCGCCCGCGAAACGCGCTGGGCGCATCTGCTGTCCGGCGCGCCGGATCCCGCACGGATGCAGGTCGCCGACAACGCCGGGGGCGAACTCGTCACCGTCAGCGAGATTGCGGCGCTCAAGGCCAACGTCACGCAGCTGCAACAGGAGCTGGCGGAGGTCCGCGCCACGGTCGAGCGCATGGCCCGCGAGCTGGGCATCGGCCCGGCCTGACCGTACCGCCGGGTACCGCGGTGTCCAATTCCCGCGGGCGGGATCGACGCGAAAACTGAGCCGATTTCGTCGTATCCTTTCGTTTTTCCAACACCCAATTCAACAGGAATCCGCATGGATCTCGCCGTTCTCCTCGACAACGCTCGCCCGATCGTCATTGCGCTGGCCCTCAAGATCCTTGGCGCGATTGCGATCTACATCATCGGCCGCTGGCTGATCGGCATCGCCGGCAACCTGATCACGCGCGCACTCGAACGGCAGAAGATCGAGCCGACCGTGGTGCGCTACATTGGCAACACGCTGACGGTGGCGCTGAATGTGCTGCTGGTCATCGGGATTCTTGGGTATTTCGGCGTCGAGACCACGTCCTTCGCCGCGCTGATCGCCGCGCTGGGCATTGCCATCGGCGCCGCGTGGGGCGGCCTGCTGTCCAACTTCGCCGCAGGCGCATTCATCCTCGTGCTGCGGCCGTTCAAGGTGGGCGACTATGTGCTCGCCGGCGAGGTCGAAGGCACGGTGCGCGCCATCGGACTGTTCACCACGGCTATCGATACGCCGGACAACGTGAACACGATGGTGGGCAACGCCAAGGTGATGAACGGCACGATCAAGAATTTCTCGCACAATCCGTTTCGTCGGGTGGAGCTCACCGCGCAGCTCGACCACTCCGTTGATCCGCAGGACGCGGTCGCGAAGCTGAAGGCCGCACTCCCCGGCATCCCCAATGTCCTCACGGATCCGGCGCCGGCCGTTGAAATTCTCACCTTCAACGAGCGTGGACCAGTGCTCGCGGTGCGACCCTTCGTGCATACCGACCACTACTGGCAGGTGTACTTCGATACCAACAAGACGATTCGCGCAACCTTCGGCGCCGCCGGCTACCCGGTGCCCGAAGCGCACGTGCACCATCGGACCGGCTAGGTGCCTGCCACGCCGGATTGCAACACGCGGTCTTCAACATACGCAGCGAGGTGACGCATGGGATTGCTCGACGGAATGCTTGGCAACGTACTGGGTGGCATGATGGGCGGTGGGCAACAGGGCGGCACGCAGGGCCAGAGCCCGCTGCTGGCGATCGCGCTGCAGGTGCTGCAGCAAAATGGCGGACTGCAGGGGATGCTGGGCAAGTTCCAGCAAGCCGGCTACGGCGACCAGGCGCAGTCGTGGGTGGGCACCGGGCAGAACATGCCGATTTCGCCCGACGTGCTGCAGCAGGTGCTCGGCAGCGGACAGTTAGGCAAGATCGCGCAGCAGCTGGGCATGTCGCAGCAGGATGCTGCGGGCGGCCTCGCGCAAATGCTGCCGGGCGTGGTCGACCAGATGACTCCGCAGGGCCAGATTCCCGACAATCACAACGACCTCGTGTCGCAGGCGCTGGCGATGCTGCAGAAGGGTCGCTGACGCGGCCGTGTTTCAACCGTAGGCGAGGCTTCAGCCTCGCCTACAGGGCGTTTCGGTTGTCGCGGGGGCGCCGCTAGTCCTGGCGCCAGGGCAGTCCCGCGACCTTCCAGCCGTTGATCACGCGCTGGCCCTGGGCGTTCTTGTCGCCCTCGAAACCTTCGAGGACGTTGAACGCGGCGGCGTAGCCGTTGGCCGTGGCCAGCACCGCAGCGTGATGCGAGCGCACGCCGCTGCGACAGAGGAACGCGACGGGCCGCCCGGGCTCCACCTTGGCGCGCAGTTGCTCGAGGAAGCCGTCGTTGCGTTTCTTGGCCGGATAGTCGTACCACTCGATCGACACGCTGCCCGGCACATAGCCGATCAGGTCGCGCTCGGCCAGCGTGCGCGTATCCACCAGTTCGACTTCGCCGGCATTGAACAGCGTCCACGCCTCCGCCGGCGTGAGCAGTCCGCCGAGCGCGACGCCGGTGTCGCGTGCGCGTTGGGCGGCAGCTGCAACGATGGAATCGTGATGGGTGGGCATGCGATCACGATAGCATGGCCACCCGTCGTGGCCGGTGTCGGGCGGCGATCCCGCTGTGCGACAATCCGGCTTCAAATCGCCACCGCACCGTCGGCAACGACGTGCCTTCGTCCCTCGTGGAACCACCGTCTCTCGTCGTTGCACTGCTCCTCGGCATCGTCGAGGGCCTGACCGAATTCCTGCCGATCTCGTCGACCGGTCACCTGATCGTCGCGGGTTCATTGCTGGGCTACACGGGCGAGAAGGCGAAGGTCTTCGAAATCGTGATCCAGGCCGGCGCCATCCTCGCGATCTGCTGGGAGTTTCGCGCGCGCCTCATCGATGTTGCGCGCGGTCTCTTTCGCGAGGAGCGCGCCAACCGGTTCGTGCTCAACCTCGTGATCGCGTTCATGCCGGCTGCGGTGCTGGGCCTCGCATTCAGCAGGATCATCAAGGCCTCGCTGTTCGCGCCGGTGCCGGTGGCGATGGCGTTCGTCGCCGGCGCCTTCATCATCCTGTGGGCGGAGCGCCGGCAGCGCCTGAACCCCGACACGATCCGCATCGACGACATCGATGCGATGCGCTGGACCGACGCGCTGAAGGTCGGCTGCGCGCAGGCGCTGGCGCTGATACCCGGCACGTCGCGCTCCGGCGCCACGATCATCGGCGGCATGCTGTTCGGCCTCTCGCGCCGCGCGGCTACCGAGTTCTCGTTTTTCCTGGCCATCCCCACGCTGCTGGCCGCGTGCGCCTACGAGACGGTGAAGAACCGGCACCTCCTGTCCGGCGCCGACCTGCCGGCGTTCGGCGTGGGCTTTGCCGCCGCGTTCGTGTCGGCGTTCCTGTGCGTGCGCTGGTTGCTGCGCTACGTGAGCCGGCACGACTTCACGCCCTTTGCGTGGTACCGCATCCTCTTCGGCGCGGTGATCCTGATCACGGCATGGACCGGCATCGTCCGGTGGGATTGATCGCCGCCGGGCCGCCCCAAGGCGATCGCCCCCTGGGGGGAGAGGCGCGCAGCGCCTTGCGGGGGGATCCACATTGACCGGGTCCGTGGCAGACGCGGCGCAGCCTGCTTCGCGTTGGATCGGGCCGTTGTGCGCGGTGGTTGGCGTGCTGGGTTTCTCGTTCAAGGCGATCCTGATCAAGCTCGCCTACCACGCGCATCCGGTGGACGCGGC
>JANNYI010000145.1:0-6560 GCA_031410015.1 Betaproteobacteria bacterium
CGCGGCCGAGCACGATCACGCGCACAGCGGCGAGGCGCTGGCGGAACTGCACCATCGGTATGACGACATCGGCGGCTATGCGGCGCGTGCGCGCGCGGCCACGCTGCTGTCGGGACTGGGCTTTGCCGACGACCGGCACACTGACCGCGTCGACCAGTTTTCCGGTGGCTGGCGCATGCGCCTCAATCTCGCGCAGGCGCTGATGTGCCGCTCCGACCTGCTGCTGCTCGACGAACCCACCAACCACCTCGATCTCGACGCGGTGCTGTGGCTCGAGGATTGGCTGGGCCGGTATCCGGGTACGCTGCTGCTGATCACGCACGATCGTGATTTTCTGGACGGTGTCGTCGACGGCATCGTCCATGTCAACGCGCGCAAGCTCGACAGCTACACCGGCAACTACGCGCAATTCGAGGTGGAGCGCGCGCAGCAGCTCGGCCTGCAGCAGGCCACCTACGCCAAGCAGCAGCGGCAGGTCGCGCACCTGCAATCGTTCATCGACCGTTTTCGCGCCAAGGCCACCAAGGCCAAGCAGGCGCAAAGCCGCATCAAGGCGCTGGAGCGCATGGAGCTGATCGCCGCGGCGCACGTGGACAGCCCCTTCGAATTCAGCTTTCCGCCGGTGGCGGCCACCTCGCGACAACTGGTGCTGCTCGAACGCACCGCGCTGGGCTATGCGGGGCGCCCGCCGATCCTGCCGCACGTCACGTTCGGTCTGCAGGCTGGCGACCGCATCGGTCTCCTCGGCCCCAACGGCGCCGGCAAGTCGACGCTGCTGAAGGCGATCGGCGGCACGCTGCTGCCGTTGTCGGGCACGCGGCACGTCGCGCACGGACTGCGCCTTGGCTATTTTGCGCAGCATCAGGTGGAGCAGCTGCGCGCCGAGTATTCGCCGCTGTGGCACCTGCGCCAGATCGAGCCCGACACGCGCGAACAGGATTTCCGCACGTTCCTCGGCGGCTTCGATTTCCTCGGCGACATGGCCACGTCCGAGGTCGGCCGCTTTTCCGGCGGTGAGAAGGCGCGGCTGACGCTGGCGCTGATCGTGCGGCAGAAGCCCAACCTGCTGCTGCTGGACGAGCCCACCAATCACCTCGACATCGAGATGCGCGAGGCGCTGACCGAGTCGCTGCAGGATTACGGCGGCGCACTGGTGGTGGTGGCGCACGACCGGCACCTGTTGCGCGCGACGACCGATGCGCTGTGGCTGGTGGCCGATGGCGAGGTCAAGCCCTTCGACGGCGACCTCGACGATTATCGCGACTGGGTGCTGGCGGGGCGCAAGCGCGAACGCGAGGCGGCGCGCGTGGCGGTTGCGGTACCGGTCGCCGCGACGGTGGCGGCGGTCGCCACGCCGGCCGATGGCGGTGATCGCAAGGCACAGCGGCGTGCCGAGGCGCAGGCGCGGCAGCGACTGGCGGATGCGCGCAAGCCTTTTCTGGCGCGGCAGTCCGCCATCGAGAAGGAGATGCGTGCGTTCACGGTGGAGAAGGAAGCCATCGAAGCATGGCTGGGCGGGGCGGAAGCCTACGCCGACGAGCATCGCGAAACGCTCAAGGCCAAGGTCACGCGCCAGGGCGAAGTGACGTGGCAATTGGCGCGCCTTGAAACCGAATGGCTGCAGTTGGCCGAGACGATGGAAGCAAGTCCGTAGGCGAGGCTTCAGCCTCGCAGGTTCATCGCCGCATCTTGGGCTGCGAGGCTGAAGCCTCGCCGACAAAGGCATCAAAGGACGTCGCCTCGCCTACAGCGTCCGGCCGTGCCGATGCACGAACTTCAGGGCCGACCACGTCGCGTCGATCGCGCAGACCTTGATGTCGACGAGTCCCGCCGCGAGCCCCATCCGGCGCACGTTCTCGTCGGAGAGATCGGAGACCACGCCGGACGCCTTCTTGGGCCACGCCAGCCACAGCATGCCGCCGGACGCGAACTTGGGCAGCACGCGGGCAAGCTGCGTTTCCTGGGCGCGCATGGTGCGGGCGAACAGCATGGCGGCGTCGAACGGGGCTGTGCGCGACATCCGCACGATGCCTTCCGGCGCGCCGGCCAGAAGCTGCTCGAAATCCTTCGGCGGGTCCAGCACCAGCAACCGCTGGCCTGGCTTCAAGCCAAGCTTCTGCCACAGCGGGCTGCCGGATTCGCCGGCGGGCGCGCTCATCAGCCGACCCGCGCACCCGGGCGATAGAAGAGATACACGGCGAAGCCGAGGGTATCCCGGCCCCAGCGCATGTAGGCGTCGCGCCACTTGCGGATGCGCTCCAGCATGGCCGGGACGTCGGGGTCGTCGGGTTGCTCGCGGGCGTAGCGTTCGATGCCGCGGCAGTACTTCCATTCGTACTCGTCCCATTCGTCCATCGATGCGGTGGTGGCGTGCATCGGAATGAGTCCGGCGTCGATTCCCGCCTGCACGTTGCCCCGATGGTCGAGATACTCGCCGTGTTCGGCGCCCAGCGCGGCGAGGTAGTCGGGGTGCGCACGGGTGCGCCAGAACCCTTCGCCGATCAGGATGTAGCCGCCGCCCTTCGTCCAGGTCTTCAGCTGGTTGCAGATGCCGGCCATCCCGCCCGCGATGCCGCCGGCGCCCAGCATGACGGTGAGATGGAAATTCTCGGGGTCGGCGCGGTAGTCGCGGATGTCGGTGTCGTCCAGATGCAGCTTGCCCAGCGCGCCGGTCCACTCCGCCCGTTCGCGTGCCTGGTCGAGCATCAGCGAGGAGCGGTCGACCGCCACCACGGTGGAGCCGAAGCGCTCGATGATGCGCAGCGCAAGTTCGGCGCGCCCGCAGCCGAGATCGAGCACGCGCGACGTATCGTCGAGCGGCAGGAGGTCAAGCAGGCGCTCCATCTTGGCGGCCGCGATCGGATTGCAGTAGTCGTGGTCGCGGTGCGCGATGGCGCTGAATTTGTAGGGATTCATGGGCGAGGCTCCTTCCCGGCGCGATCTTGCCATGGGGCAACACGCAAGAGTAGTGCCATTCCCGGCAGAGCGAGCACCGTGCACAGCAGGAAGAAGTCGAACCAGCCTGTCTGCGCGACGATCCAGCCGGTGGTGGCGTTCACCACGGTGCGCGGCACGGCGGCCAGGCTGGTGAAGAGCGCGAACTGGGTGGCCGTATAGCGCGGATCGGTGGTTCGCGCGATGAACGCCACGAAGGCCACGGTGCCGAGTCCCACGCCAAAGGCCTCGCAGGCGATCACGACCCCCAGCGCCGTGACGCTCGGGGCGGTCAGCTGCGCCAGCCACGCAAAGCCCAGGATCGGCACCATCTGGGCAACCCCGAAGATCCACAGGCCGCGGTTGATGCCGATCTTCACCATCCACAGCCCACCCAGCATCCCGCCCGCCACACTGGCCCACAGGCCCGCATTCTTGGCCACGACGCCGATCTGTGTGCGCGTAAAGCCCATGTCGAGATAGAACGGCGTGGCCAGCGCCGTGGCCATGCTGTCGCCGATCTTGTAGAGAAAGATGAAGGCGAGGATCAGCGCGGCGCTTTTCCAGCCCGAACGCTGCACGAATTCGCGGAACGGCTCGATGACGGCATCGCGCAGCGACCGCGGCGGCGGCACGGCGACGTCCGGCTCGCGCACCACCAGCGTCATGATGAGGCCGGGCAGCATGAACAGGGCGGTGATCATGAACACGGCGGACCACGGCAGGTGATCGGACAGGATCAGCGCGAGCGAGCCGGGGACGAGGCTCGCGATGCGGTACGCGTTGACGTAGATCGAGTTGCCGAGGCCCAGCTCGGCGTCGGGCAGCAATTCGCGCCGGAACGCATCGAGGACGATGTCGAGGCTGGCGGAGAAGAATGCGACGGCCGCCGCGAGGTAGGCGATGGCCCAGATGTCCGCCTTGGGGCTCAGGAAGCCGAGTGCGGGAATGGATAGCAGCAGCGCGATGTGGAACGTGGCCATCCACCCGCGCCGGCGTCCGAGCGGCAGCGCGTAGCGGTCGAGCAATGGGGACCACAGGAATTTCCACGTGTAGGGCAGGCCGATCAGCGCGAAGAGCCCGATGGCCTTGAGATCCACGCCTTCCGAGCGCAGCCACGCGGGCAGCAGGTTGATCAGCAGGTAGAGCGGCAGCCCGGACGAAAAACCGGTGAAGGCGCAGATCAGCATCCGCCGGTTGAGCAACGCTTCGCGCCAGGATTCCTTGCGGGGTACGGCGACGGCGTCGGTCATGGACGGATTGTACGGGGGCGAGGCGCTTGCCGTGGACGCGAAAAAAAGGGGTCAGGGTCAGTTAAAAAAAGGGGTCAGGGTCAATTTGATACGCCTGCTACTTGGCCAGCGCGTAACCAGATTGACCCTGACCCCTTTTTTTAACTGACCCTGACCCCTTTTTTTCGGAATCTGCGCCGCTACACGAGATTGAGGCGCGCCTGGAATTCGCGCGCCAGCAGGCCGTAAAGCACGGTGTCGCAGATCTCGCCGTCGATGATCCAGCGCTCGCGCAGCAGGCCCTCGCGCTGGAAGCCATGGCGCTCCAGCGCGCGAGCGGAGGACGCATTGCGCGGGTCGATGTCGGCTTCGAGGCGGTGCAGGTTGAGCGGCCCGAACGCGTGCTTCAGGAAAGCGCCCAGAGCTTCGTGCATGTAGCCCCGCCCCCAGCAACGCTGCGCCAGCGCGTAGCCGAATTCCGCGCGCCGACTGGTGGGATGGAAGCCGAACACCGTGCACGTGCCGACGATCCCCGGTTCTCCGTCGATTTCGATCCCCAGCCGCAACGCGGCACCGCTGCGATAATCGCGTTGGGCATCGCGCACGCTTGTCTGCGCCTGCTCCAGCGCGGTCCATGGTCCGGTGGCCCAATATCGCATGACGGCGGGGTCGGAAAAAATCGCGAACAGCGCTTCGGCATCGCTGGTTTCGAGAAAACGCAGCGCCAGCCGTGGCGTGCACAGCACGAAGGGTGTGAATCGTGGCGGGGAAGCGTCGCCCGCGACGGGGCCATCCCATTGCACAAACGTGATGAGATTGCCATCGGGGTCGAGGACGCCGAACTCCCGGGTGCCCCAGGGCTTGGCGGCAAGCGGCGCCCGCGGATGCACGATGCCCATCGGCTCGACCTCTGCGTACAACGAGTCGATGCCGCGCACGCGCACGCGACAACTGGTGGCCTCCGCGATGGCGCGGTCCGCGCAGGCCCAGAAATGAATCTGCACGCCGTCGCGGGTGACGATGCCGTAGACACCGGGTTCCGCGTGCATCGGCGCAAAGCCGAGCTTTGTGCAGAAGAAATCGACCGAGCGCGCGATGTCGAGGGAGGCCAGGACGGGCGTCGCGGACAGCAGATGTGGCGCGTCGGTCACGCGCCGAGTTCCCGCAACTCCCCGGCGCACCACTTCTGCTCGTCCATGGGCACGGTGGCGTAGCACGCCAGCGCCTGTTGGCGCGACGCGTCGCAGCCCGCCGTGTCGCCGGCGGCGCGCAGCGCGAGCGCCAGCACCGCGTGGCCGAAGAAGCGCTCGAAGTCGGGGGCGTCGTTGGCGGCGCACACGTCGAGGCACCGGCGCGCGGCGGCGGCCGCCGCGGCCGCCTGTCCAGCCTGCAGCAGGCTTCGCGTGAGACGGTACTCGGCGCGCTCCTGTTCCAGCCATCCGCCCGCCAGCGTCCAGTACCTGACGCCGGCTTCGGCGGCGCGAAGCATGCCGGCGGATTGCGCCGCGTCGCGGTCCGGCATTTCTTCCAGCGCCGCGGCGAGGTTGTTGCCGCCGATCGCGAGCGCCCGCAGCGCGGGCGAGCCGGCCGGCAAACCCGCTTGCGCACCCTGCAACGCTTCGTCGAAGGCCGCCAGCGCCGCGCCGTGGTCGTGCCGGCCCAGCATGGCGGACGAAGCCACCGCCAGCACCGCCACGCGATCGTCCACGGTCAGCGGCGGCAGCGACGACGCGTCGCCCGCGCAGTAGTTCAGTGCCGCGATACCGCGATCGATGGCGCCGCGCGCCTCCGGGCTGCCGTCGAACGCGGGTGAGGCGCGCAATGCCGCATGCACCGCGACGCCGCGTTTCCATTGCCCGAGATGCTCGCCGTAGACGTGCGTGACCAGGCCGGCAAAACGCGGAATCTGGCTGGCCGTCTCCACGAGCTGCAGCGACGCGGCGAGGCGTGCCGCGACTTCGTCGGCCTTGTCGGCATGGTCATTCCACGCCGCCTTCATGAAGGCGTCGAAGTCCATCAGTTTTGCTCCGAGACGATGAAGGCGGGTTTGCGCGCCGTGACCTCGATCTCGATGCGCATCCGGGGATCGGCCAGCCCGACGCTGATCATCGTGGCCGCGGGACGAATGTCGCCGAAGTGCCGGCGCAGCACCGGCCAGCACGCGGGAAACTCCGCGGCGTCCGGCAGCATGTACGTCACGCGCACCACGTCGCGCATTCCCGATCCGGCCTGTGCCAGCGCGGCCTCAATGTTGCGCAGGCACTGCTCGGCCTGCGCCACCACGCCGTCGGCGATCGTCATCGTGGCGTAGTCGAAGCCGGTGGTGCCGGCAACGAACACCCATTCTCCGTCGACCACGGCGCGCGAATAGCCGATGTCGCGTTCGAAGGTGGA
>JANNYI010000146.1:0-6590 GCA_031410015.1 Betaproteobacteria bacterium
GGCGCGATTTGCCGCGGGGGGGGCTGCGGCGCGTCAGCCTGACGTGCCGCGGGTTGCGGCGGCGCGGCGGCAGGCGCCGGCGGCGCGTCCGATTGCCCGCGCTGGCCGTTGTTGCCCCGCTGGTCCGGCCTGCCGCGCTGCTCCTGCACAGCGGCAGGTTGGGGCGGCGCCGCGGCTGCGGGTGCAGTCACTGGTGAAGGTGCCGGTGCCGTGGACATCGGCGGTGCGCCGTTGGGCTTGCGGTCATCCGACCGGCCGCGCGTATCGCCTGGCCGGCCAACGGGTCCCGCGGGCGGCGGCACCGCCGTCGGCGCTGCAACTTGCTGGGGCGCGACGACTCGCACCACCGGCGCCTCGGCTGCCGCTGCAGGCTTCAATTGCCTGCGCGCGTTGTCGTCCAGCGGCTGGCCCGGCCTGGCGGCAAGCTGTTGCTGCTGGGCTGCAAAACCGACCGCAGCGGCGGGCGGCGCCGAACGGGCGACGACCGCGCGCTCGAACGTGCGCTGCGGCGGCTGGTCGCCGGCGCGCGCGGCGCCACGCACACTGCGTTCGGTGGGCGCGACTGCGGGCATCACGGCGACCGGCGCCGCGCTCACCATTTCCTGCGACACGCGCACCGCGGATCGGGAAACCGGCTGCGACTGCACGAACACGGTCGTCGGCACCGCGACCACGGCGCCGGGCACGCGCTGGTTCGCATAGACCACGTTGGTGACGTTGGTGTTGTTGTAGTAATTGTTGATGACGGTGTTGTTGATCACCGTGTTGCTGCGGTTGACGTTCTCGAAATAGCCGCGGCTCACTGCATAGGACGGCCGATAGACGTCGCGCGGTCCGAGCGGAAACCACGCGACGCCGCCGACGTTGCCGCTGGAAATGGACAGCTGGAAATTGTTGCCGCCCACGAATGCGACCAGCGCGGGTGCGTAGTACGCATTGCTGCGCACGGGGCCGGGGACCCAGCCCCACGTGCCGCCGAGGTTGGCCCAGCGGCCGTAGTGCGATACCGCAAAGCCCCAGGGCGCGTCATCCACCCACGTCCAGCCCCACGGGTCGACCCAGGCCCAATGCCCGTCGCGGTACGGCGCCCAGCCTGCGGCCACGCGGGTCGGAACCCAGACGTTGCCGTACGCCGCGTCCACGCGCCACGTGCCGTTGGCGTCGAGGTCCTGGTAGCCGACCACGTCCTGCGACACGAAGCGCGCCGAGACCGACGTCTCGTAGCTGCGGTCGCGCGCGTTGGCCCAACGGTCGAAATCGTCGACGCGAGGCATGTCGACATATTCGTACTCACGCAGGCCGGTGCCGACGAATCGATACGGCTGGCGCGAGTCGATCACGTACGAGGCGCCTTCGCCGTATACCTCACCCTGGCCTCGGCGCACGACGATCGTCGTGGCACTGCCGTCTGGCTCGACTTCGATGCGATAGTCGCCCGGCTGGCGCACCGTGAAGGCCAGGTTCGGCGTGTTGATCTCGAACACCTGGTTGGAATCGAGACGGCGCACCCGGATGCCGAGCGTGCCCTGCGTCAGCTGCAGCTGCGTGATCCGGTTGTCGAGGTTGAGCACGGACAGGCCGGTGCCGGCACTCATGCGAATCATCGCACCGCCCACCTGGATTTCGGCGCGCGCGCCGGCATCCGCCCACAGGCGATCGCCGGTGGTCAGCGGGCGATTGATCGTGGACTGGATCCAGTCATTCTCGCCGGCGGGGGAAAAACTCACAGCGCCGTTGATATAGCCCAGGCGCGCCACGCGCGATGGCGGGTCGGCTTGTACGACGCCGCCCAGCGTCATCAATGCGATGCCTGCAACGAGTGTGAGTGAGCGCAACTTGAATGGGATGTTCATGGAGATTCCTTGTGTCGGGGATTCGAACGTGGCAATCAAGAACTTCGCCAACGTGAGATCGCGTGGAATGCGCGCACTGCGTCCATAACGGCGCGGGAAGGCTATTCGTTGACTTCTTGGGCAAGCATGGTCCTGTGTGGAGGTAGTCGTCAGTGCGCGCAAACGCCGTTGTCTTGTAGGACATCGCCGCTATGCATCCTCGGCGAAACACGCTTTGTGCGTTATCGAACAGAAGATTGCGCGGGCGCCTGCTAGTCTCGTTTGCTGCCCACGTGCCGTCCGTTCGATTGATTGCACGGTGTAACTGCGCGTAACTGCGTGTAACCGCGACGAAGAGGACTCCCGAGTTGGAAGCGAGCAAGCGGCCCCTCCTTGCACGATTGCTCGCGATGACGGCGCCGTTTCGCCGTACCGAAACGCTTGCGCGGTACGCCGATGAAGAGCCGCCGTTGCGCGCCGAGCTCTTCAGCGCCGACCAGATGGAGCAGCACGGCAAGAAGCTCGCCGTCGCGCATCGGCTGGCGCTCCGTCGCGCGCCCAACCAACTGCTTGTACGGCTCGCGCAAAACGAGGACGTGCTGGTCGACGTCTGCGCACTGCTGACATCGGTCGTTGCCGCCAATCGTCGCGTGACCCCCGCGGCCGAGTGGCTGCTCGACAATTTCTACCTGGTGGAAGAGCAGATTCGAACCGCCAAGCGGCACTTCCCGAAGGGCTACAGTCGCGAGCTGCCGCGACTTGCGCACGGTCCGTCGGCCGGACTGCCGCGCGTCTACGACCTTGCGTTCGAAGCCATCGCGCATGGCGATGGCCGGATCGACGAAGAGAGCCTGTCGCGCTTCGTGGCGGCCTACCAGACAGTGGCGCCACTCAAGCTGGGTGAGTTGTGGGCCATACCCATCATGCTGCGGCTGGCCCTGATCGAGAACCTGCGGCGCGTCGGCGTCCGCGTCGCCTCCGGCACGGCCGACCGCAACCGCGCGCATGCGTGGGCCGACCAGATGATGGACGTCGCCGAGAAGGACCCCAACAGCCTGATCCTGGTGCTCGCGGACATGGCGCGCTCGAACCCGCCGATGGTGAGTCCATTCGTGGCCGAACTGGCGCGCCGGTTGCAGGGCCAGAGCGCGGCGCTGGCGTTACCGCTCACGTGGATCGAGCAGCGGCTGGCGGAGTCGGGCTTCTCGATCGAGCAACTGGTGCAACAGGAAACGCAGGACCAGGCCGGGGTCCAGCTGTCGATCAGCAACACGATCGGCAGCCTGCGCTTCCTGGGGTCGATGGACTGGCGGATTTTCGTCGAGACGCTGAGCATCGTCGAGCAGAAGTTGCGCGAGGACCCGGGCGGGCTCTACGGCCGGATGGATTTTTCGACCCGCGACCGCTATCGCCACATCGTGGAGGAAATCGCGAAGGGCAGCCACCTGTCCGAGTCCGAGGTGGCGCGCAAGGCGATCCAGCTCGCCTACCACGCCACCGCCGGCCATGCCGGATTCGACGGCGACGACGCGCGTGCCGCGCATGTCGGGTACTACCTCGTTGACAAGGGGCGGCCGCAGCTCGAGCGTGCCGCCGAGATGCGCGTTCCGGCGGTCGAGGCGCTCTGCCGGACGGCGCGACGCGTGCCGCTGCTGCTCTACCTTGGGAGTGCCGCGCTCGTGACCGCGGGGATCACAGCAACGCTGCTGACGATGGCCGTTGGTGACGGTATCTCAGTCGTGGGACGGATACTTCTTGGCGTGCTGCTGCTTCTGACCACCAGCCAGCTCGCCCTGGGCATGGTGAACTGGCTGGTGACGCTGGCGGTCACGCCGCGGCCGTTGCCGCGAATGGATTTTTCGATCGGCATCCCGCCACAGTCGCGGACGCTGGTGGTGGTGCCGACGATGCTCGCCAGTGCGGAAGGCATCGAGCGCCTCGTCGAAGCACTGGAAGTCAGGTTCCTCGCCAACCGGGACGAGAACCTGCATTTCGGGCTCCTCACCGACTGGCAGGATGCGGCTGCCGAGACGTTGCCCACCGATGAATCGCTGGTGCTCCACGCGCGGCAAGGCATCGAGGAGCTGAACAGGAAATACCGGCGTCCGCCGCCGCCTGATAGCGCCGGCGGCGACATCTTCTTCCTGTTTCATCGTCCACGCCGCTGGAATGCGCAGGAACGCGTCTGGATGGGTTATGAGCGCAAACGCGGCAAACTGGCGGATCTTAATGCGTTCCTGCGCGGGCGCGGCAGCGACCGCTTTGCACTGGTCGTCGGCGATACGGCGGAACTGGCGGATGTGCAGTACGTGATCACGCTCGACACCGACACGCAGTTGCCCCGCGATGCGGCGCGGCAGTTCGTCGGCGTGATGGCGCATCCGCTCAATCGCGCGCGCTTCGACACCGCGGTCAGGCACAGGGGCAGCGAGCTGGTGACCGAGGGCTACGGCATCCTGCAGCCGCGGGTGAGCATCAGCCTGCCGGGGGCGAACCGGTCGTGGTATGCGCGGATGCACGGTGGCGATCCGGGTGTGGATCCGTACACGCGGGCCGTCTCCGACGTCTACCAGGACGCGTTCGGCGAGGGTTCCTTCATCGGCAAGGGCATCTACGATGTCGACGCGTTCGAGCGAGCGGTCGGCTACCGCTTTCCCGAGACCCGCATCCTGAGCCACGACCTGCTTGAGGGCTGCTACGCGCGTTCCGCATTGCTCTCCGACGTGGAGTTGTACGAGGACTATCCATCGACGGTAAGTGCCGATGTCGCACGCCGGCATCGCTGGATTCGCGGCGACTGGCAGCTGGTGGGATGGCTGCTGCCGTTCGTGCCCGGACCCGGTCCACGGCGGCTGCGCAATCCGTTGTCGGCACTGTCGCTGTGGAAGCTGTTCGACAACCTGCGCCGCAGCCTGGTCCCTGCAGGTCTGACCCTGGTGCTGCTGCTGGGGTGGACAGTGTTGCCGAATCATGGGCTGTGGACGCTGCTGGTCATTGCGATTCTCTGGCTGCCGCCGGCAAGCGCCAGCCTCGTCAACCTGGTGCGCAAGCCGGTTGAGGTGCTGTGGCGGCAGCACCTCGCCGCGACGGCAGACGCCGCCGGCCTCCACGCGCTGCAAACGATCGTCGCGATCGCATTTCTTCCCTACGAGGCCACCGTCAACCTTGATGCCGTCGCGCGCACGGCGTGGCGGATGCTGGTCACGCATCGAAGGCTGCTCGAATGGAATCCGTCGGTCGCCGACGAGCCGCCCCGACGGCGCGTCGACGACAGCGAACGCCGGTCGGGATTGGCGGCGTCGCTGCAATCCATGTGGATTGCGCCGGTCATTGCCATGGGTACGGCCGCCGGGCTTGCCGCGTTCGCGCCGACCGCCCTCGCCGAAGCGTGGCCGATCCTGGGGCTGTGGCTGATGTCGCCCGTTATCGCGTGGTGGTTGAGCCGGCCGCTGCTTCGCCGCGAGGCGCGGCTATCCATGGACCAGTCCACGTTCCTGCGCAAGCTGGCGCGACGAACCTGGGCGTTCTTCGAAACCTGCGTCGGACCGGATGATCATTGGTTGCCGCCGGACAACCTGCAGGAACATCCGGTCGCCACGATCGCGCATCGAACGTCGCCGACGAACATGGGCCTGGCGCTGCTGGCCAACCTGACCGCGTACGACTTCGGCTACATCCCGGCCGGCCAGTTTCTCGCCCGCACGACCAACGCCATCGACACGATGCAGGCGATGGAGCGGCACGAGGGGCATTTCTACAACTGGTACGACACGCTCACGCTCCGGCCCCTGCCGCCGCTCTATGTCTCGGCCGTGGATAGCGGCAACCTCGCCGGTCACCTGATGACGCTGCGGCCGGGGTTGCTTGCGCTGATGGACGAACCGATCCTGGTGCTGCAGGCCTTTGAAGGCTTGAGCGACACGCTGCATACGCTCGCGGATGCCATCGGCGGCGCGTTGCCGGCGCCGCTCCTGCGCCTGCAGCGGGACCTGGAGACCGCGTACGACTCCCGGCCCGCGACGATCATTGCGGCGAGCATCTGGCTTGACCGGTTCGACGCCAATGTCGCCGCGGCCTGCGCGCTCTTTCCCGGCGCGGCTGCCACCGATGCGGCTGCGCCGGTCAGCGACGCGACCTTCTGGGTCGCGGCGCTGGTCCGGCAATGCCGGATCCTGCGGGACGAGCTGGCATGGCTCGCGCCGTGGAGCGCATTGCCTTCACCGCCCCGCGGAATGGCGGACCTGGTCGACGCTTTCGGCATTCCTACGCTGCGGCAGCTGGTCGGATTCGCCCATGCCAAGCTGCCGTTGATCCAGCACCGGCGACTCGCCGAGAATTCGGCTGCCGCTGACGCCTGGCTTGACCAGCTGGTTCACGCCGTCACGCTTGCCAGCGAGCGCGCGGCCGAACGGATCGGGCAGATCGAGCGCATTGCGTTCCATTGCGATGAACTCTCGCGCATGGAATATGGCTTCCTCTACGACGAGGCCAGGCACCTGCTGGCCATCGGCTACAACGTCGATGAGCGCCGGCGCGATCCCAGTTTCTATGACCTCCTCGCCTCGGAAGCGCGATTCACCAGTTTCGTGGCGATTGCGCAGGGCCAGATCCCGCAGGAAAACTGGTTTGCTTTGGGGCGCCTGCTGACCACGGCCGGCGGGCAATCGGTGTTGCTCTCGTGGAGCGGCTCGATGTTCGAGTACCTGATGCCGTTGCTGGTGATGCCTGCCTACGACAACACGCTGCTCGACCAGACCT
>JANNYI010000147.1:0-21796 GCA_031410015.1 Betaproteobacteria bacterium
CTGGAAGCCGATGGTGGCGCAGTCGCCGAACCTGCGGTCGGCGGATTCGGTGCCGAACCGGAGGCAGTTGAAGCCGGTGCCCCGCTGTTTGGCGTGGTCGCCTTGGCGGACTGCACAACATGGGCGCATTTCTTCGCTATCGCCGCTTGTTCGACTGCGTCGTATTCACCCTTGAGGCGCGCGTACTCGGCCTCCTGCTGCTTGGTTCCGCCCAGCGCGAACAGGACGGGCCAGAACAGGATGAGCCCAACCGCCATGATCCCGGCGTCGTTCTGCGCGGCCTGGTCGAGCCTGCCACCAGTCTGGACCACGCGCGCCTGGATTCGCGCCGTCTCGGCTGCAAGTTGTTCGCAATCGTAGGTGGAGTACTGATTGGGCGAAACGTAGGTGGACGCGATGTCCTTTGACGCAGTTGCACAACCAGCGACGGCGAGCGCGACGCTCACCGCGAGAACGATGGATCGTTTGGCATGCATGGCGAGGCTCCCCGGGCATGGCGTCTTGGCGCGCCATTCGCGCATTGTCGCAACATTGACGGCCAATGCCCACAACGTTCGACTGCGATCTGCCTGCTGTTTGACATAGATCGAAAGATGAGCGCTTCGGCAGGTCCGCTTCGCGCTGTTCGTCGAGATTTGCCAGCCGCTAAGGGGCTACCCCGCGCGTCTGCCTGGGCGACATGGATCACCCGCACCGAGGTATTCAGTTCACCTGCAACGAATGATTCGTACTTCGGCACATCTTGAGCCCGGGCCGGGTGGTTTGCCTTCGCCTGCGGCTGTAGGACGCACCCTTACGCCAGCAGTCCCGTCTCGACTACAGATCGTTCCGGGCAATCGGCGAATAATCCTGTCCATTCCTGCAAACAAGACATCCGACCCATGCATGAAACCAAGAAAACCGCCGCCGAGGTCTGCACGATCCTTGATAGCCTCGCTGCGCTGAGCCAGGACCTTTGCTGCCACAAGAATGTGGCGCGGGAGACCTTGGTGTTGTCGGCAGGCAAGACGCAGGACGCGTGCGAGGCCATCGAATCCGCCGTGAAGGCATTGCGCGAAATCCTTGAAATTGCCTCGGAAGCCGGCGGCGGACCCATTCCGCCCGCCGTCGCCGACCGGCTGGACGACGCCGAACCCGGCTGATCGCCGGCCCGAAAGAGGCCGATTTCGCGTGCGATACTTCGCGGAAACGGCCCGAGGGAAGGCCGCGCTGCCAGGAGAGTGCCCTTGCGACCACTTCGTGCCATTGCCGGCGGATGCAACGCGGCCTTGATGCTGGCTGCCGTGCTTGCGACCAACGCGCTCGCATCCACCGTCGTCGTAGTCGAGTACTACAACGCCAGCCAGGATCATTACTTCATCAGCTCGCTGCAGGCTGACATCACCGCCCTCGACTCGGGCAAGTTCGCCGGCTGGGTGCGCACCGGCAATACCTTTGGCGCCTATTCGACGGTCAACCCCGGTTCGAGCCCGGTGTGCCGCTTCTATATTCCGCCGGCGCTGGGCGACTCCCATTTTTACTCGGCCTCGCCCGCCGAATGCGCGACCACCGCCAGCACCTATCCCACCTTCGTCGAGGAATCGGCGGCGGTGATGTACATCGACTTGCCCGATCCGATCTCCGGCGCGTGTCCGGCGGGCGACACGCCGGTGTATCGCGTGTGGGACAACCGCGTCGATACCAACCATCGCTACACGACGAATCTGACCGTGCGCGCGCAGATGGTCGCGCAAGGCTGGGTGGCGGAAGGCTACGGGCCGAACCAGGTGATCATGTGCGCGCCGCCGCTGCCGCCGCCGACCGCGGTCGCGCCGCCGTGCAAGGGCAACAACCCGCATGTCGCAGTGCCCAACGCGCCGCACGGCATGTACGTGTGGAATCCCAATCATCGCTCCGCGGCCTACCAGACCGCGCTGGCCAACGACGTGATCGGCAAGGACCCGACGCTGTGCGGCGCCAGCCTCGTCATCTATTGGTCGGACGTGGAAGCCACGAAAGGCGTGTTCGATTGGACTGCGGTTACAACGGCCGCGCAGCCGTATGTCGCGGCCGGCCTCACCGTCAACTTGCTCTTTGCGGAGGCCACTGAAGGTGCCGTGAACACCGTCACGCCGGCGTGGGTGACGCTACCGGTCAGCCAGGGCGGCCTAGGTGTTCCCACTGTGTCCTGCGCGAACCAGCCGACGATGCCGGTGTACGTCAACGCAACCTACGAAGCTGCGTGGACGGCGTTCATCGCCGCGGCGGTCCATCAATTCAGCTTCGCCAATTCGCCGTTGGCCGCCAGCGTCGGCTACATGCGCTTTGCCACCGGCGGCGGTGCCGAAGCATTGCCGCCCCCGGGCTACAACGACGGCGGTCCATGCCAGGCACTGTGGACCAGCGCGGGCTATTCGTACAACGCGTGGAACCAGCACGAGGCCAACATCATCAACGCGATGGGGCGCCAGTCCACCGACAAGCAGCTGATGGTGTCGCTGCCCTATGTGAGCGGCGGGCCCAACGTCTATGCGGTGTCGAACCTTGGCGCGGCGGTGGCGGCCTCCAACCGCATCGGGTTCTCGTTCGAGAGCCTCGGTGTGAACAACGTGGCCGCGCCGGGCACGACGCCTGCCGCGTGCAATCCGCAGGCGCAGATCATCAACCTGCACTGGTGCCAGGCGTACACCAACTACGCGGGGCAGGTGCCGCTGGCGCAGCAGCCGATCACCGCGACGACCAACACGGCGGTGGCCACGATGAACATTTCCAACTTGCTGCAATACGCGCTGGCCAACAGGATCCAGATCTTCGAGCTGTATCCGGAGGAATGGCTGCAGGCCAGCTCGCCGACGTCGCCCGGATTTGTGCCGGCCAACCAGGCGGCGTACCAGGCGGCACTGCAGGCGGCGTCGATGGTGCTGGGGGCGACGAATGGCAAGTAGTTGTTCGAGGTGGCTCGGTCGGAGCCGCTCTCGCCGTGTGCCGCGAGGCTGAAGCCTCGCCTACGGGGGCAAGGGTGCGAGGCTGAAGCCTCGCCTACGGGGGCATGGGTGCTAGGCTGAAGCCTCGCCTACGGGGGCAAGGGTGCGAGGCTGAAGCCTCGCCTACGGGGGCAAGGGTGCGAGGCTGAAGCCTCGCCTACGGATTTGCTATGGATTTGCGCTGGCGATCCTGGGACTGGCGGTTGATTGCCGGCGCCGCTGCGACCACACGACGAGGCCCAACAGGATCCATGCCGGCAAGGTGAACCACGCCTTGTCGGGCTGCGCATTGCGCACCTCGATGCCCAGCACCCGGTTGGTGTTGGCCACGTCGAGCCGCGCCTTTTCCGCGGGGCTGTCGACGCCGATGTCGATGACTTCGAGCTTGCCATCCTTCAGTTGCGTGGTCAGTCCGGTGCGTTGCAGGCGGCCCGCGGACGATCCCTTGGTCACCGGCAGGATGAACGTGCGCTCCTCGCGCGTGGTGCCTGATTTCGACTTCTCCTCGACCTCGACGCGCAGGCGCATGTTGTCGCCGGGTTTCAGGCTGTCGATCACCGGCTGCATCGCGGCTACCGGCGTGACCGAGAACGGCGCGAAGAACCAGTCGCGATAGATGTCGGGCCGGAAGAGCGTGAAAGCGATCACGAGCATCGCCACGGTTTCCCACCAGAGATTCTTCACCAGAAAGAAGCGCTGCGTGGCGGCGGCGAAACTGAAGCACGCGATGATGGAGATGACGACGACCCAGATGAAGTGCGGCGGCGAGCCGATGTCGATCATCAGCAATTCGGTGTTGAACACGAACACGAACGGCAGGATTGCGGTGCGCATCTCATACAGGAAGCCCTGGATGCCGGTCTTGAGCGGGTCGGCGCCCGACAGTCCGGCGGCGGCATACGCGGCCAGCGCAACGGGCGGCGTGGCGTCGGCCATGATGCCGAAATAGAACACGAAGAGATGCACGGCGATCAGCGGGACCTCGAGGCCGTGCGACGCGGCGAGCGATACGATCACCGGCGCCAGCAACGTCGCCACGACAATGTAGTTGGCCGTGGTGGGCAGGCCCATGCCCAGGATCAGAGACAGCAGGGCGGTGAGCAGCAGCACGCCCATCAGCGAGCCCATCGACAACTCCTCCACCACGCCCGCCAGCACCTGTCCGATGCCGGTCAAGCTGACGGTGCCGACGATGATGCCGGCGGTGGCAGTGGCGATCGCGATGCCGATCATGTTGCGGCCGCCCAATTCGAGGCTCTTGTAGAGGTCGTCGATGCCGCGGCGCACCGTACCCGCCTGCGAGTGCTTGCGGAAGAAGGCGAGCAGCGGCCGCTGCGTGACCAGCATCAAGGCCATGAACGTGCAGGCGTAGAACGCGGCGAGGCCGGGCGATTGTTCAAGCACCATCAGGCACCAGATCAGGATGAAGAGCGGCAGGATGTAGAACAGCCCCGCCAGCACGGTGGGCTTTGTTTCCGGCAGCTCGAGCATGGTGTCCGGATCGATTTCCGCATCGGGTTCACCCGGATACCGCGTGGACAGCGCGACGGTGCCCACGTAGACGACCAGCAGAAGCGCGCCGACGATCACGGACGATGCCTCGCCAAATATCCGGGGAATCCACTCGGTAAGCTGCAGCGACGCCCAGACGATGACAATCGTGCCGGAAATGGTGAAGCCCCATCCCAGCAGCCGGTCCTTCATCGGCGAAGGGCGGCGGGGCAGGCCGCGCATGCCGGCTTTCAGCGCCTCAAGGTGCACGATGTAGAACAGCGACAGGTACGCGAGGATGGCCGGCAGGAAAGCGTGCTTGATGATCTCCGTGTACGGGATGTTGACGTACTCCACCATCAGGAATGCGGCGGCGCCCATCACCGGCGGCATGATCTGGCCGTTGGACGACGAGGCCACCTCGATCGCGCCGGCCTTCACCGGCGAGTAGCCGACGCGCTTCATCAGCATGATGGTGACGTTGCCACCGGTGAGCACATTGGCCACGGATGAGCCGGAAATCATGCCGTTCAATCCGGACGACAGCACCGACGCCTTGGCCGGACCGCCGCGCATGTGGCCCATCAACGCGAACGCCACGCGGGTGAGGTAGTTGCCCGCACCCGCCTGGTCGAGCATGGCGCCGAACAGCACGTACAGGAACACGAAGCTGGTGGACACGCCCAGTGCCACGCCAAAAACGCCCTCCGTGGTCAGCCACATGTGCGAGGCCGCGCGCGACAGCGATGCGCCCTTGTGCGCGATCATGTCCGGCATGTAGGGACCGCCGAACATGTAGCCGAGAAACACGATCGCCATGATCGTCATCGGCATGCCCAGGCAGCGGCGCGTGGCTTCCAGCAGCGTCAGCACGCCCACGATCGAGACGGCAATGTCAAAGCGGGTGGGGGACCCCGGCCGCAACGACAGCCCGGCATGAAACAGGAAGATGTACAGCGCGCAGAACGCGGCAATGGCCGCGAACAGCCAGTCGTAGGCGGGCACGCGATTCTTCGGCGCGCCCTTCCACAGCGGATAGCACAGGTAGACCAGGAAGACGGCGAACGCGAGGTGGATCGAGCGCGCCATCGTGTCGTTGAACATCACGAAGCGCTGCAGCGATGGCACCGCCGCCGAGAGCCAGAACGGCACCGGCGACGAGATCCACAACTGGAACAACGACCACACGACTGCCGTATTGACAATCAGCAGGCGCGTGGCGCCTTCGGGCGCCCGCGCGCCCGACTCGACTGCGGCGACTTCGTCGAGCAGCGACTGGTTGGCGACGCCGGTCACGCGTTACTTCATCAGGCCTTTTTCCTTGAAGTACTTGACCGCACCCGGGTGGAAGGGCACCGAGTTGCCTTCCAGCGAGCCTTCCTTCGTGATGTTGGTGATGGCCGGATGCAGCTTCCTGAAGTCGTCGAAGTTGTCGAAGACCGCCTTGGTTATCACATACGCCGTGGCGTCGGGCATGTCGGCGCTGACCACCAGCGTGGCCAGCACGCCGAACGACGGCTGCGCGGCATCGGTGCCCTTGTACATCTTGCCGGGGATGTCGGCCTTGGCGTAGAACGGGTTGGCCATGACGAGCTTGTTGATCGGCGTGCCGGAAACCGAGGCGATGTTCGATGCGCACGACGTGGCGGCTTCCTGGAAGATGGCATTGGGGTGGCCGGCGACGAACACGAAGGCATCGATCTTGTTGTCGCACAGTGCAGGCGCCATCTCGACGAACTTCAATTCGGACGCGAGTTTGAGGTCGCCCTGCGCGATGCCGAATTCCTTCATCACCAGTTCCATCGTCGAACGCGTGCCGGAGCCCGGGTCGCCGATGTTGATCCGCTTGCCCTTGATGTCCTCGAACTTCTTGATGTTGGCATCCTGGCGCGCCACCAGCGTGAAGAGCTCGGGGTAGACCGAGAACAGCGCGCGCAGCTTGGGCTGCGGCTTGTCCTTGAAGGCGCCTTCGCCCTTCATCGCGTAGAACTGCGTGTCGCTTTGCGCGAAGCCCACGTCCATGTCGCCCGACATCACGGAGTTGATGTTGAACACGGAACCGCCGGTGGACTCGACGGTGCAGCGCAGGTTGTGGTCCTTGCGTCCGGCATTGACGAAGCGGCAGATGGCTCCACCCAGCGGGTAGTACACGCCGACGATGCCGCCCGTGCCCACGGTGATGAACTTCTGCTGCGCTTGTACGGGGACGGGCGCGAACAGCAGCGCTGACGCAAAACCGACGGTGACGGCGGTGGCAAGCAAGGGCATACGCATGGGCAATTCTCCAGGTCGAGGTATCGCATCGGGCGCATGGATCCGGCGCGCCCCCGGCAAGCGGGCAGTCTAATCAAGTTTCCGGCAGTAAGATACCCATGGGCCGCTCCCGCGCCCCATCGTCCACAGCGCAGAAAGCATCGCCATGAGTCACGTATTTCACCGGGACTCCCGCAGCACCCCGCCGATGGCGGTCGGTGGTCAGGGGGTATACCTCGTCGACAGCCAGGGGCGGTCGTATATCGACGCCTCCGGCGGCGCGGCGGTATCGTGCCTGGGCCACGGTCATCCAGAGGTGCTGAGCGCGATGGCGGCGCAGGCAGAGCAACTGGCGTTTGCCCATTCGTCGTTCTTCACGACCGAGGTCGCCGAACGGCTTGCCGATGCGATCATCGCGCAGGCCCCGGCGGGGCTCGACAAGGTCTACTACGTGTCGGGCGGCTCCGAAGCCGTCGAAGCGGCGCTCAAGATGACGCGGCAGTATTTCCTCGAGACCGGCCGCCCTGCCAAGCATCGCTTCATCGCGCGGCTGCAGAGCTATCACGGCAACACGCTGGGCGCGCTGGCGGTGGGTGGCAACGCGCAGCGGCGCAAGCCCTACCAGCCCATGCTGATGGACGTTTCCTTCATCGACCCGTGCTTCGCCTATCACTTCCGACGCGCCGACGAAACAGAGTTCGAGTACGGGCAGCGGATGGCGGACCAGTTGGAGGTCGAGATCCTGCGACTGGGGCCGGACAACGTCGCCGGATTCATTGCCGAGACCGTGGTGGGTGCAACGCTCGGCGCCGTGGCCGCCGCGCCGGGATACTTCAAGCGGATCCGCGAAATCTGCGACCGGTACGACGTGCTGCTGATCCTGGACGAGGTCATGTGCGGGATGGGCCGCACCGGAACCATGTTTGCCTGCGCGCAGGAGGGCATCACCGGCGACCTCATCACGATCGCCAAGGGACTGGGCGGCGGCTATCAGCCGATCGGCGCCGTCGTCGTCAGCCGCAGGGTCCATGATGCGTTTGCCGATGGTTCAGGCATGTTCATGCATGGCCACACCTATCTGGCGCATGCGATCGCGTGCGCCGCTGCGCTTGCCGTGCAGAACGTCATCAGTGAGCAGCACCTGCTTGCCCAGGTCAGGGACCGCGGGTCCCATCTCGCCGCCCGGCTCGCGCAACGGTTCGGGGATCACCCGCATGTCGGCGACATCCGCGGGCGCGGCTTGTTCATGGCCGTGGAACTGGTCGCCGATCGGGATACCAAGGAAGCCTTCGATCCGACGCTGAAGCTGCATCGGCGCGTGAAGGCCGAAGCGATGCGGCGGGGGCTCTGCGTCTACCCGACCGGCGGGACCGTCGACGGCACGCGCGGCGATCATGTGCTGCTCGCGCCGCCTTACATCGCGACGACGGCGGAAATCGACATGATGGTCGAACGCCTCGGCGACGCGGTCGATGCGGCGCTCGACGCGGCGAGGCCTCCCGGGACGAAGGTGGCCGGCGCGGCAGCGGCACCCGCCTAGGCGGGCGCCTCTGTGCGACCTACCACGCCGTCTCCCGCTCCGCCGTCGCGCCGATCTTGTGGATGGTGAGGTCGGCGCCGTTGAACTCTTCCTCCGGATCGAGGCGCAGGCCCATCGTGGCCTTCAGCGTGCCGTAGATGATCGCGCTGCCGGCCACCGCGATCGCAATGCCAAGGCCGGTGCCCAGCACCTGCGAAGCCAGCGCCACGCCGCCCAGCCCTCCCAGCGCCTTCGCGCCGAAGATGCCGGCGGCAATGCCGCCCCATGCGCCGCAGATGCCGTGCAACGGCCAGACGCCGAGCACATCGTCGATCTTCCAGCGATTCTGCGTCTGCGTGAACAGGATGACGAACAACGCGCCGGCCACGATGCCGGTGGCGAGCGCGCCCAGCGGATGCATCACATCCGAACCGGCGCACACCGCCACCAGGCCGGCCAGCGGCCCGTTGTAGACGAAGCCCGGATCGTTCTTGCCGACGATGAACGCGGCCAGCGTCCCGCCGGCCATGGCCATCAGCGAATTGATCGCGACGAGGCCGGAGATCTTGTCGAGCGTCTGCGCTGACATCACGTTGAAGCCGAACCAGCCGACGGCAAGAATCCATGCACCCAATGCCAGGAATGGAATGGACGACGGCGGATGCGCCGAGATGCCGCCTTCCTTGGAGTAGCGCCCGCGCCGCGCGCCCAGCAGAAGCACCGCCACGAGCGCCACCCAACCGCCGAACGCGTGCACGACGACGCTGCCGGCGAAGTCGTGAAACTCCTCACCGAAGGCGGACTTGAACCAGGCCTGGATGCCGAAGTGCTGGTTCCATGCGATGCCCTCGAAAAAAGGATAGAGGAAGCCCACCAGCAGGAACGTGGCGGCAAGCTGCGGGTTGAAGCGGGCGCGCTCCGCGATTCCGCCTGACACAATCGCGGGGATGGCCGCGGCAAAGGTCAGCAGAAAGAAGAACTTGACGAGATCAAAGCCGCTCTTCAGCGCCAGCGTCTCGGCGCCGCTGAAGAACGTGACGCCATACGCTACCGCGTAGCCGATGAAGAAATAGGCGATGGTCGACACCGCAAAGTCGACCAGGATCTTGACCAGCGCGTTGACCTGATTCTTCCTGCGGACGGTGCCCAGTTCGAGAAAGGCGAATCCGGCGTGCATGGCCAGGACCATGATCGCGCCCAGCAGGATGAACAGCGTATCGCTGGCGGTCTTGAGTGCTTCCATTGCGTCCCCCTCGGTGACATTGCTGCGTTGGTGTTGATGGGCGGGCGTTTGGACGCCTCTGTGCCGATGGTTGCAGGTGACGGTCAAGCCTGCCGCGCCGCAGCCACTGGCAGCCGGACATTGCCACATCGTGCCGTCTAAGCCCAGCCCTGGCAGCACCGGGTGTATTGTTGCTCGTCGTCGCGCGGCCCATGTGCCGGCGCGGCGGTCACAATTCAGTCAACGGAGGCAAACGATGAATACGAGCATGATCAAGTCGAAGTGGCGTACCGCCCTGGCGGCGGCCGGCGTGGTGGCCATCCTCGCGGGCTGTGCGTCGATGAGCCCGATGATGGGCGGGCAGAAGGTGGAGCTGTCCGGCGCCAACGAAGTACCGGCAGTGGCCACGACGGCATCGGGTACGGCGAACGTCACGATCAAGGACGACCGGTCCGTGGTCGTGCTGGTCACCGTCACCGGCATGACGGCCACGGCGTCGCACATTCACGAAGCCGCGGCCAGTGCCAATGGACCGGTGATCGTGCCGTTCACCAAGACCGGCGACAACACGTTTGCCACGGCCGAGGGCGCCAAGCTCACGGAAGCGCAATACGCTGCCTACAAGGCAGGCAACCTGTACGTGAACGTGCACAGCGCGAAGAATCCGGGCGGCGAGGTTCGCGGGCAGATCAAGGGCAACTGAGTCCCGCACCGCCGCTGCGGCGGAAGTGCGCCGCAGTGCAAACGGCCGCCTGCGGGCGGCCGTTTGCACTGCGTGAAACCTCATCAGAGGATTTCGAACGCGATGTTGTGCTTTTGCAATTGGCTTTCGATGAGCCGACGCCATGGGCCGTCCGGGGACCAGACACCTGCCAGCGTTGCATAGGCGGCACGCGGGTCGTCCTTCAGCGCGATCGTGCGATAAAGGAACACCATGGACGACGCACGAAGATTGATCTGGCAGTGCACGAGCACACGGCGCTTGCCGAGTCCGCCGAGCACTGCGGCGAACGTCTCGTAGTCGGCTTCGGTAGGGTTGTCGAAGCGGATCGGGATGTTGATGAAGGTCAGGCCCTGCCGTGTCACGATCAGTTGTTCGTCGCGTACCGCGTCGGCAACCGTGGGCGGCGCGAGGTAGATGACAGCGTCGAAGTCCTGGGCCTTGAGACCCGCGAGGGCTTCGGCGGAAGGCTGGCCCGACGTGACCAGGCGGGGCGAAATCTCCACGACGTTGGGCGCCACCAGGCGCGACGCCTGGGGCCACGCCGCGGCCGGCGCGCCGATCGCCAACGCAACCAGCAGGATCCGGGCAGCGGCGCGGACCGATGCAGGATGCCTCTGCCGCCAACAGGGTGGACAAAAACTGGTCATCGCTGGAATTTTGTTGCCATTCTCGATGTTACCAGCAGAGTATGCAGTTTCGTGTCGTTGCGCCAACGCACCCAAACCAGGACCAGGGGGAAACTTTGTCGACCAAATCGCGCTTCAAGGGATTGTTGCTTTGCATCGTTGCGCTGGGGTGGCTGCCCGCCACGGCCGGCGCGGCCGATCCCGCGCTGGAGCGCGCGGTTACGGCAATGGGTGCCAGTGGCCTCAAGTCCCTGCGCTATACCGGCGATGGCGTCGGCTACACGTTTGGCCAGGCCTACAAACCGGGGCAGGCGTGGCCGAAGATCCAGGTGCGGTCGTTCGCGCGCGCGGTCAACAACGACACCGGATCGATGCGCGACGAAATCGTGATCCAGCGCGCGGAGGCGCTGGGTGGCGGGGGTTATCCGCACACGGCGACGCAGCGCAATGACCAGTTCGTCAGCGGCGCGTATGCCTGGAACCAGGCGGCCGCGGGGCCAACACCCGGGCCGCGCTTCGTCGTGGACCGCGTCCACCAGCTCTGGATCACGCCGCAGGGCGTGCTCAAGGCGGCGATCCGCAACAATGCGACGGTGAAGCAGGAAACGCGCAACGGGCAGACTTATTCAGTGGCGACGTTCACCGAGCCGGGGCGATTCAAGGCGGTGGCCTACATCAACGCTGCGGGACTGGTCGATCGCGTCGAGTCGCGCATTCCCGATCCGGTGCTGGGCGACACCGATGTCGTGACCATGTACACCGACTACCGCGACTACGCGGGCGTCAAGTTTCCGAGTCGGATCGCGCAGACGCAGGGCGGATTTCCGGTCCTCGACCTCGTGGTGAAGGACGTGCAACCCAATGCGGCCGTCGATATCGCGTTGCCCGATGCGGTCAAGAATGCGACGGAACGCGTGACCGTGGACAAGGTGGCGGACGGGGTGTGGTTCATCGCGGGCGGCTCGCACAACAGCGTGGCCATCGAGATGAAGGACTATCTGATCGTGATGGAAACGCCGCTGAACGACGGCCGCACCGTGCCAGTGCTGGAGCAGGTGAAGAAGCTCGCGCCGGGCAAGCCCATCCGCTACGTGATCAATTCGCACCAGCACTTCGATCATTCCGGTGGGCTGCGCGCGGCGGTGGCGGAGGGCGCCACCATCGTCACGCAGGCGCAGAACAAGCCCTATTTCGAGAAAGCGTTCGCCAACGCCAACACCATCGCGCCGGACCAGATGGCCAAGTCCGGCAAGAAGCCCCGCTTCAAGGCGGTGGACGAAAAGATGGTGATGACCGATGGCAAGCGGGTGGTCGAGCTCTATCGGGTCGAGGACAGCCACCATACGGACTCGTTCCTGATGGCGTACCTGCCGAAGGAGAAGCTGCTGATCCAGGCCGATTCGTTCACGCCCGGACCACCCAACACGCCGCCGCCGGCGCAGCTCAATCCGAACCACACCAATCTCGTGGACAACCTGGCGCGACTCCAGCTGCAGGCGGACAAGATCCTGCCGCTGCATGGCCGCGTCGTGCCGGCCACGGAACTCTTTGTCGCGGTGGGGCAAAGTCCGCCGAAGTAGGCGCGCGCCTCGCCCTTGCCGTTGCGTGCGCGGAAACGCGCCGCGCAGGAAACGCCGTCAGCGCAGCAGGTCTTGCGCGAGCGCGGCCGCGAACGCCTCGCTGCCGCGCTCGATCAGGTCGAGCGTCAATTCGAAGCCCTCGGGCCCCTCGTCATAGGGGTCGGGCACGTCGCGCACGCCAAGCTGCGGCGCGAGATCGAGAAACAGGCGCAGGTGCCCGCTGTAGTGCGCGGGACGCATCGCTTCGAGATCGGCGAGCAGGGCGCGATCCATCGGCAGGATCCAGTGGTAGTGATCGAAGTCGGCCACCTTGATCTGCCGGGCGCGCAGCATCGTGAGGTCGTAGCCTCGGCGCGCGGCATGCTCGATGGCCCGATAGTCCGGCGGATTGCCCACGTGCCAGTTGCCGGTGCCCGCGGATTCGACCGTGAGCGCACTGCCCAGACCCGCGCGCCGCGCCGCGGCGCGAAACACCACTTCCGCCGTCGGCGAGCGGCAGATATTGCCGAGACAGACGAACAGGATGCGGGTGCGCGCGGAGGGGACGACCATGGGGCGACAGTGTAGGCGTCGCCCGCCGCGGGTTCGCAAGCCCGCTTAAATGTGCTCGCAGCGGCGCCGCCTCCGGTATGCTCGGCGGGCGTCATGTCCGTCCCGTCGCTTCCCCAATCCTCCGCTGCCCGCCGTTGGCTGATCCGCGCGGCGTGGGCGTTGCTTGCCGTGAGTTTGCTGATCCCGGCGCCGTCCGGCTCGTTTGTCGGGGGTGCGTTCGGCATCTCGGCGTTCTATGTGTTCGGCAAGGCCGTCGTGTGGAGCGAGGCGGCCATTGGTTCGCCGGACAGTCTCGGGTTCTGGCCAGCCGCCATCCTGGCGCTCGCGATGTTCTCGAACGTCGCCTTTGTGTTTGCGCCCTACCTGCAGCGATGCCGCAGCGTATCGTCGACGTGGAAGGGCTTCCTGCTGGCGGCCCTCGCGATCGACATCGGCATCGCATTCCTGATTCCGGAATTCGCGCGGCTGCCCGCCTACTGGATCTGGCTGGCGGCTATCGCTTCGCTCGCGATCGCCTTTGTCGTGTTCCCCGGCGAAGGTGCCGCGTCCGGCGCCAGGCCGCGCAGGTTGCAGGCGGCAACCGACAACGGGGACGTGCCGCCGTTGTTCTGGATGGTGCTTGGCTTCACGCTGTTCTGGATTGCCGTCAGCGCGGTCAATCACGCGAATCCGCCGCAGCAGAGTGTGGATGCCGCCGGGCGCGCAGCCCTCACCAGTTTTCTCACCGACAACGCGAAGCTGCTGAGTGCTGATGAAGCGGCGCGCCTCGGCGCGGCGCTCGACCGATTCGAGAAGGGCACGTCGAACCAGATCGCCGTCGCCATCTATCCGCGGGCCCCCGGTGGTTCCATCGAGGCCTTCACGATCGACGTTGCGGATCGCTCGCGCCTCGGCCGCAAGGGCATCGACAATGGCGCCATCCTGTTCCTGTTCATGCAGGAGCGCACGGCGCGCCTCGAAGTGGGATATGGCCTCGAGGGCACGCTCACCGACGCCGACGCGCATCGGATTCTCGAGGCCAACCTGTTGCCGGCACTGGCGCGCGGCGCGTACTTCGACGGACTCGATACGACCCTCGGCGCGATCTTCGTGCTGGTGGAGGATGCCTACAAGGCGGACCGCATGCCCGGCACGGTGGCCGTGTGGTGGCGCCAGGTGAAAGTGGCTCTGCCCAAGGCCGCCGGCAACCTGTGGCCCACGGTGCGTGCGTTGGGTCTGGGGCCGCGGGTCGCCGTCACGCTTGGGGGATCCCTCGTTATGCTGATCCTGTGGTCCGTGGTCGTGCAATGGGGCCGGCTTGGCGGCAACCTGATGATGATGGCGCGCAATCGCCGCGCCGGACGGGCCTGGTCGGCGGGGATGGAGACCGTGGACTTGAGCCAGATCTGGGACTCGTTCAAATTGCTGGCTTGGGCGCTGGTCGTGGTGATCCCCGCCGCGGGTTTCGTTGTCGTGGCGCTGGGCGGTGCGTTCGGCGGCGCGGGGTCGATGATCCGGTGGTGACGGCATGGGCGGTCGTGCATTCGAAGGTGACCGCGATGTAGGCGAGGCTTCAGCCTCGCAGGTTTGCCCGAGGCGGTGCGAGGCTGAAGCCTCGCCTACGGGGCCTGCGGGCGGGGTATCGCGGGTTCGCTCAGCGATTCCAGAAACGCGACCAGGTCGTCGGTGTCGTACTTCGACAAACCCAACGGCTTCAGCACGCGCACGCCGTCGGCATGCAGCCGATTCTCATCGATGCCGGAATAGTGCCGCACCACTTTGCGCAACGTCGGGATGCTGCCGTTGTGCATGTACGGCGCGGTGCGCGCGACGTTGCGCAGCGAAGGCACCCTGAACTCGCCGAAGTTGCGATGCTCTGGCGCGACGTAGCGCGTGCTGGCGGCCGTGCTCCGCGCGGGATCGTCGCTGAAGGGGCCGAGCAACGTGTAGCGACTTTCCTTCAAACGGCGGATGCCGTCGTGCCGGCCCGCATCCACGCGTCCGGGGGCCACGAAGTACGGGATGCCCACGTCGCCGAACTCCCCGTTGGTGAAGCGCGGGCCGCTGTGGCAACTCGTGCAGTTGCCTTCGCCGATGAAGGTGACGAGGCCGCGCCGCGCCGCGGCGGGATAGCGCGCGGCGGCCGCGGCGTCGCCGCGCGCCAGCGCATCGCGATAGTCGTCGAATGACGTGCGGCCGGTGACCAGCGTCTCCTGGAACGCCGCGAGCGCCTTGCCGACATCGACGGCGACGACCTCGTCGTCGGCCGCGGGCGGGTAGCCGAAGACCTGGGCATACCCCGCACGCAGCGTCGCGTCGTTGCGCACGACATGGGCCAGATGCTGCGCGTCGCCGCCCATTTCGCGCGTGTCGAAGAGCGGCCGCAGGCTCTGCGCCCACAGGTTGTCGGACGCGCCGTCCCAGCCGTACCACCGCTGGCCGCCGACGTTGAAGAGTGTCGTCGTGTTGCGGTCGGCCTCCACGATGCCGCGGCCGCGCGGCAGGCCGTCGACAAAGGAGCGATCGGGCTGGTGGCACGAGGCGCAGGCAATCGTGCCGCTGCGCGACAGCCGCGGATCCACGAACAATGCGCCGCCGAAGGCCACGGCGTCGGCGTTGCCGGAGACGCGATTGGAGGGGTCACGCGCTTGTTCCATCGGCCACGGCCCGAGCGCCACGATGGCGCGGACCTGCGCGGCCGTGAACTCGGCAGGCGGCGGCGGTGCAGGCGCTGCCGTCGGCACGGACGCCGCGTTGGGCGCAGCCTGCGGCACCGGCACCGGTGCCTGCGCGAACGCCGTAGCGATGAGCGCGAGTCCCGCGCCGGCGGCCACTGCCGCCAGCGCGCGGGTGGCCGCTGCAGCGTCCGTCTTCACTCGACGCGCAGCGTGCTCGCGAGGCGCTGCGTGGTGTTGCCGGTGACGATGTCGAAGGTCAGGTCCCAGCGGCCGGGCATGTGGAACAGCAGACCCTCGGCGCGATAGACGCCCGGACCGACCTTCGTCACGACCGGCTTGTAGTTCATGCCGTGGCGATGGTCGGGCATGTTGGCGTCGACCCGCACCGCGGTGGGCGCGGCCGCCTTGCCGCGCGGACACACGGCGAAGTCGACGACGAAATGCGCGCCCGTGGGCACCGTCTGCGGTTCGGTCCGGTAGGCAATCTGGTAGCGCGCGTTGTCCAGCACGCGCTTGTCGCCCGGCAGTGTCGACCCACAGGGATCCGCGGCCTGCGCGCCGAGGCTGAGCAGCGCGCAGCATCCGATCATGCAACGGACGACATTCATGGCGCGACCGGTTTCCACGCGGCGAACAGCGCCTCGCCGTTGCGCCACGCGATGCGCTCGGCCAATGCCGGAGGCAGGTCGGCCAGCCACGCGCGCGTCCACGCCGCGTGCTCGACGATGTAATGCCAGCGCTCCGGCGTGTAGGTGTCGGTGCCGATCATGAAGCGGTCGGGAAACTCCGTGAACGCGGCGCGCCATTCCGCCGGCACCTTCCCGCCCGGACCGTGATCGTTGCGAAACGCGAGATCGCACCACAGGTTCCGGTGCTTGCGCAGCATCGCCTTCACGCGGTCGGGATTGTCGAAGCCCGAATGGGCCCACAGGATGCGCGCGTCGGGATCGAGTTTGAACAGGCGCTCGATGGCATCGGCGTCGGAATGTGCGTGCAGCACCAGCTTGTTCTGCTTCGCCAGCGCCACCATGCGCCTGGGCACCGGCAGGTCGGCATCGGCGCCGTAGAGATGGAATTCGCCGATGGCGGCGTAGCGGGCGTTGCGCAGGCGTTCCTCCAGGAACGCGGCGACCGTGTCGTCGCGCGCCCACGTGCTGACCTCGCTGCGATTGCGGTAGGGCCGCAGCGACGGCACGATCAGGTCAGGTGCTTCCGCCAGCAGCCGCTGCGTGCCGTCGTCGCCGGAGCTCGACACCACCGCGCGCTTCAACCCCGCCTTGCGCAGGATGGCGACGGCCTCCTTGGGCGGCGAGGCTTCCCATGCATCGTGGCTGTAGTGGATATGCGCGTCGAACAGCGGCAGGTCGGCCGCGTGGGTCCACGTGGCGGTGGCCGCGGCGAGGAGGGTGGCGGCGAAGAGGGAGGCCTTCATCCCGATATCTTCGTGCTTAAATTGCGCCATGCCAAGTGTGCCGAAGCTGGACGCCCGCTGCCGCTGGTGCGGCGAGGATCCGCTCTATGTCGCCTATCACGACACCGAGTGGGGCTACCCGGTGGGCGACGACCGCCGCCTCTTCGAAAAGATCTGCCTCGAGGGGTTCCAGGCGGGACTCTCCTGGATCACCATCCTGCGCAAGCGCGAGGCGTTCCGCGAGGCCTTTGCCAACTTCGAGATCGAGCGCGTGGCGCGGATGGGGGAGGCCGACATCGCGCGGCTGCTGGGCAACAGCGGCATCGTGCGCCACCGCGGCAAGATCGCCTCCACGCTCAACAATGCCAGGCGCGCGCGGGAACTGGTCGAGGCGCGCGGATCGCTCGCCACCTATTTCTGGCAATGGGAGCCGCCGCCGTCGTCGCGGCCGCGCAAGGTCACGCGGGCCGTGCTGGCGACGATGGCCACGTCGCCCGAGTCGGTGGCGATGGCGAAGGACCTCAAACGCCGCGGCTGGACCTTCGTCGGCCCCACCACCGTCTACGCGTTCATGCAGGCGATGGGACTGGTCAACGACCACGAGCACGACTGCGTCGTGCGGGCGAAGGCATTGGCGGCGCGGGCGCGCTTCAAGCCTCAGGCGAGGTTGTAGGCGAGGCTTCAGCCTCGCAGGAACGTCGTAGCGCCCCCGGTCGCGAGGCTGAAGCCTCGCCTACATCTCGATCCGGGCGCCTCCCGCACGCGTTTGCAACATCGCGTTACAACTGCCCGTCCGCCGGAGGGCCCCGGCCGGCGTTGATGCGGGGAAGGCTCGTCGTGCCACTCCCGGCGCAACAGCCTCGAACCCGCCAACCTTCCAAGGAGCCACGCATGCATACCCGCACCTCCCTCGTTGCCGCGCTGGTCGCGCTCGGCACCCTCGCGGCCATGCCCGCACTGGCCCAGGCTGAAACCGCCGCCACCACCACGGGTGCCGCCAAGTCCAAGACCCACAGCGTGCAACGGTCGAAGGGCGCGGATGGCGCCGTGGACGCGACGCGCATCGGCAACAACGGCGGCGTGTCGACCGTCGATCGCAGCAAGGGTGCCGACGGCCTCACCGACAAGGTGGTCACCGGCCCCAGCGGCAAGACCAAGTCGACGGATCGCTATCGCGGCGCGGATGGCGCGGTCGACGCAACGCATGTGGGCAAGAAGGGCGGCGTCAGCACCGTCGATCGCAGCAAGGGTGCGGATGGCCTCACCGACAAGGTCGTGACGGGTCCGAAGGGCGGCGTCACCACCACGGACCGTAACCGCGGCACCGATGGCCTCGTCGACAAGACGGCAACCGGTCCGCAGGGCGGCACCAAGGTCACCGACCGTTCGCTCAATGCCGACGGCACAGTCAACAGGACGGTGACGACGACGAAGCCCTGAAACGCAGCACGCGACGCGCAGCAAACAAAACGGGCGGCCGAAGCCGCCCGTTTTGCGTTGAAGCGTCGGCCTACACGCGCCGCTTGTACTCGCCGGTGCGGGTGTCGATCTCGATCTTGTCGCCGGTGGTGACGAAGAGCGGCACCGCCACTTCGAAGCCGTTGGCCAGCTTGGCCGGCTTCATCACCTTGCCCGATGTGTCGCCCTTGACCGCGGGTTCGGTGTAGATCACTTCACGGTCGACGGTGTTGGGCAGCTCGGCCGAGATGGCGCGGCCTTCGTAGAACGTGAGTTCGCACGGCAGGCCTTCCTCGAGATAGTTGAGCGCGTCGCCCAGGTTGTCCTTCTCGACGTCGAACTGGTTGAACTCGTTGTCCATGAAGACGTACATCGGGTCGGCGAAGTAGGAGTACGTGACTTCCTTCTTCTCGAGCTGCACGGTCTCGAACTTGTCGTCGGCGCGGTACACCGTCTCGGTGCCGCTGCCCGACAGCAGGTTCTTCAGCTTCATCTTGACGACCGATGCGTTGCGGCCGGACTTGGTGAACTCGGCCTTCTGCACGACCATCGGATCCTTGCCGACCATGATGACGTTGCCGGCGCGCACTTCCTGAGCGATTTTCATGTCGATTCCTGCGTGTACGGCGGCCGGTTGCCTGCTGGAGGCGACCCGCCGCAAAGGGGGTGGGTGTTCGGGAAACCCATAATTATAAACGATTTTCGCAATGGTTGACCAGCATGGTGCTGAGGTCGGTGCCGGCCGCGAGACGATCGGCCCAGGCGTCGCCGTGCCGGCGCAGCGCCGGCAGCGCGGCCCGGAGGTCGGGCCAGGCGGATACCACCATGTCCGCATTGCCGTCGTTCCAGCCATACCAGAAGGCGCGCTGCACGGCGCGAACGGACTCCGGCAGCCCGGCCTCGTAGCGCGTGAGGAAGGCGTCCATCTTGGCCAGGTGCGCGTCCTCGTCCTGCGGGTAGAGCTGCCAGACCAGCGGCCGGCCGGCCCATACGGCGCGCACCAGCGAGTCCTCGCCGCGCACGAAATTGAGGTCGCACTGCCAGAGGCGTTCGTCGAACGTGTCCTGGTCGACCATCGGCATCACTGCGATGGAGAGCGCGCCGCGCGTGCATGCCTGTCCGGAATGCGGTACCGCGCCGCCGGTGAAGCGGTCGAGTTCGGACAGCGCGATGCCTTCCGGCACCAGGCACACGACGGCCTCGTCGCCTTCCGCCCACGCATCCAGCAACCCCGGCAGCACAGGATTGGCGTAGCAAAAGAGGGTGACCAGCGTGGCGGCGGCAGGCGCGTCGACGCCGGCGGCGCGCAGCAGCGCCGTGCGCGTGGCGGCCTGCGCCGTGGCCATTGCGCGCCGGTCCCGCAATCCTGCTTCGCGCAAGAGGCCACCAGAGCGCGACGTGAAGCCGGGAAACCAGAACGTGCGCATCAGCGGGTGCTGCGGATGGGGCGAGGGCAGGCCGTGCGAGGCGTCGATCCATGGCTCGGCCGACAGATACTCGAGCACGACCCAGACGGGGGCGCGTGCCGCGGCAGCCATGTTGGCCACATAGGCCTCGGGCAGGCCGCAGCCGAAGCCTTCGACCACCACGTCGGCCGGCGGGGCGGTGGCAGCCGCCGCATCCGTCAGCGCCCGCACGCGCACGCCGCAGGCACCCTGGTCGTCGCGGTCGGGTACGAGCGCGGGGGCGATCCGCGCCAGCGTGCGCACATCGTCGATCCACAGCGTGACCGCCAGGCCATGCTCATGCGCCAACTGGCGGGCCAGCCGCCAGCAGACCCCCGCATCGCCGAAGTTGTCGACGACACGGCAGAACAGGTCCCAACGGATCGACGGGCTCATCGCGCCTCACCTGCCTTTGCAATCGCGGAATCCGGCCCCATTATCGCAATCTGGTGGCGTTTTGCCCCGGATGCGATGCAAAGGATTGCTGATGCTGGATGCGTTGACCATCGATGTCGTGTCGGATGTCGTCTGCCCGTGGTGCTATATCGGCAAGCGGCGGCTGGAGGACGCACTGGCGCAACTGCGCGCGGCCAATCCCGACCTGCCCGTGCAGGTGCGCTGGCATCCGTTCCAGCTGAACCCCGACCTGCCGCCGGAAGGCAAGGATCGACGCCAGTACCTCGAGCAGAAGTTCGGCGGACCGGCGCGGGCGAAGGAAATCTATGCGCGGATCGAGGCCGCCGGCAACACGGTGGGCATTCCCTTTGCCTTTGCTGCGATCGAGCGCCAGCCCAATACGCTCGACGCCCATCGGTTGCTGGCGTGGGCGCAATCCCGGCGTGAGGGCAACGCCGATGCGCTCGTCGAGCAGCTGTTCCGCGCCTACTTCATCGACGGCCAGTATCTGGGCGAGCACGAGGTGCTGGTGGCGCGCGCCGTGGCCGCCGGCTTTGACGGCGACGACGCGCGCGCATTCCTTGCGTCCGACAACCTCAAGTCCGATGTCGCGGAGGCCGATCGCCGCGCCCGCGAGATGGGGGTGTCGGGCGTGCCGTTCTTCATCTTCGACGGCAAGACGGCCGTGTCCGGCGCGCAGGAAGCGGCCACGCTGCTCGAAGCGATCGTCAAGGCGCGAACGGCCTAGCGGTTCTGCAACCGGGCAGGTGGCCGTGTCCGGACCGCCTGGCGGCAGTTTGCGAGACCTTACGCGCTGCGGCGCGCGCCGAAGGCATTCCAGCCGAGGATGCTCAGGACCACGGCCACCCCGACGATGTTCGGCCAGAACTGGTTGAACACCAGCACGAGTCCCGCCAGCGACAGCGCGATCTTCGCGAAACGCGACAGCGGCGCGTGGAAGTAGCCGGTGAACGCCGCCGACAGCGCCACGATGCCCAGCGCCCCGCAGAGCGTGGCCGACAGAAATGCGGGCCACGTGAAGTCGATGAACAGCATCGCCGGCGTGTAGACGAACATGAACGGCACCAGCGCCTTGCCCATCGACAGGCGGAAGGCGGTGAGGCCCGTGCGCATCGGTTCGGAGCCGGCAATGCCCGCCGCGGCGTACGCTGCCAGCGCCACGGGCGGCGTGACGTCCGCCAGCACGCCGTAGTAGAACACGAAGAAGTGCGTGGCGATCAACGGCACGCCCAGCACGCCTAGTGCAGGCGCTGCGATCGACGCCAGGATGATGTACGTGGGCGTCGTGGGAATGCCGGTGCCCATCATGATGCAGGCGATGGCCACGAACACCAGCCCGAAGAACACCTTGCCGCCGTTCTCGGTGAAGAGGCTGAACGGATCGATCGCGCGGAACATTTCCGAAACGGTGCCCGCCAGCTCGACCACGGCGCCGGAGAACTTGAAGCCCAGCCCGGACAGCGTCAGCGTGCCGAGAA
>JANNYI010000148.1:0-2495 GCA_031410015.1 Betaproteobacteria bacterium
GGCCGCGCCACGCGCTTCGACCTGCGCGGGCACGCGGTGATCCATACGGCGCCCAACGTGCGCAAGACGGCGATCACGCCCGCCACGCCTGCCGGCTATGCGCCCGTCTGCGTCGGCACGACGACGTCGGCGCGGATGGAACGCTTCACCCAGCCGCTGCTGGAGCAGCACGGCGTGCGCCTCATCGTCGGCAAGGGCGGCCTCGGCGCGGGCAGCCTGCGCAGTTTTGCCGCCATGGGCGGCGCCTATCTCGCCATCATCGGCGGCACCGCGGCGCTGGAGACCACGTGGATCGAGGCGATCGACGACGTGGACCTAGACGATCTCAATCCCGAGAGCCTCTGGAAATTCCGCATCCGCGGCTTCGGCCCCCTGCTGGTCGCGATGGACAGCCACGGCGACAGTCTCTACGACGCCGTCGATCGCGCGGCGCGGGGACGGCGCGACGCGGCGCTCGCGCGGCTCGGCGTGAAGTCGCCTTGAACATCGCGCGGCGCAAGACCGACATCCTGATTCTCGGCGCGGGTGGCGCCGGGCTCTTCGCCGCGCTGCACGCGTTTCAGGGCAACCCGGCACTCGACATCACGATTGCGGTGAAGGGGCTGCTCGGCAAGTCCGGCTGTACGCGGATGGTGCAGGGCGGCTACAACGTCGCATTGGCCGCCGGCGATTCGGTCGAGCGGCATTTCATGGACACGATCGAAGGCGGCAAGTGGCTGCCCGACCAGGATCTCGCGTGGACGCTCGTCACCGGCGCCGTCGAGCGCATCCACGAGCTCGAAAATGAGATCGGCTGCTTCTTCGACCGCAATCCCGACGGCACCGTGCACCAGAAGGCGTTCGCGGGCCAGACCTTCGACCGCACCGTGCACAAGGGCGACTTGACGGGCATCGAGATCATGAATCGCCTGGCGGAGCAGGTGTGGCAGCGGCCCATCCAGCGCCTCGAGGAACATCGCGCACTCGACTTCATCGCGGGCCGCGACGGCGCGCTCGCCGGCGTGCTGCTGGCCGACATCCGCACCGGCGAGTACGTGTTCGTGCAGGCGAAGGCGGTGCTGCTCGCCACCGGCGGCGGCCCCACGATGTACCGCTATCACACGCCGTCCGGCGACAAGAGCTGCGACGGTCTCGCTATGGCGCTGCGCTACGGGTTGCCGCTGCGCGACATGGAGATGGTGCAGTTCCATCCCACCGGCCTCCTGGCGGGCGCGCATACGCGGATGACGGGCACCGTGCTGGAGGAGGGCCTGCGCGGCGCGGGTGGCTTTCTGCTCGATGGCGCCGGCGAGCGTTTCATGCATCGCTACGACCCGCGCGATGAACGGGCCACGCGCGACATCGTGTCCCGCGCGATCGATGCCGAGATGCGCGCGGGCCGCACCACCCCCAACGGCGGCGTGTGGCTCAGCATGAGCCACCTCGGCGCCGACAACGTACGCCGCCAGTTCAAGGGCATGGTCGAGCGTTGCGCCGATTGCGGCTTCGACCTGGCCGGCGGCCGGGTCGAGGTCGTGCCCACCGCGCATTACATGATGGGCGGCGTCGAGTTCGCGCCTGACGGCAGCACCGTGCGTCCGGGGCTGTTCGTGGCTGGCGAGGATTCCGGCGGCGTGCACGGCGCCAATCGCCTGGGCGGCAACGGCGTGGCCAACTCCACCGTGTTCGGCGGCATCGCCGGCGACACGATGGCGCGCTGGGTAACGGCGGGCGGGGCGTGGCAGGAGCCGGACGCCGCCGCACTCGCAAGCGCATTGGCGCGCGCGCAGCGGCCCTTTGATGCCGCCGGCAGTCAACTCGATGCGGGTGCAATCGAAGCCCTGCGCGAGCACCTCTTCAGCACGATGTGGGACGACGCCGGCATCGTGCGCGATGCGGCAGGACTCGCGCGCGCGGCCGCGGGGCTCGGCGCGCTGGCCGACACGCTGCACGCGGCGCGGTTGCCGGTGACCGCCCACGCGCGCACGTTCAACCTCGCCTGGCACGATGTGCTCAATCTCGCCAGTCTTGTCGCGATCGGCAAGGTGATCGTGGCCGCCGCAGAGGCCCGCGCGGAGTCGCGCGGCGCCCATTTCCGCGCCGACTTCGCGGCCTCCGATGCCGATGTCGACGCCGCATTCACGCGCGTGCAAGGCGATGCGGATGGGCGCCTCGACGTCAGCTGGCAGCCGGTGCGCTTCACGCGCGTCCGGCCGGGGCAATCGCTGCTGCACTGACGGCATTCCCGAGCCCGATGCGACCGCAGGCGTGCCGCGGCGCGCACCCTGGCGTGTCCAAGTAACCCTAACTCTTTGTAATCGAAGCAAATTTTCGTCAGCACCCCGGGTGTCATCAAAAGTCACGCTCGTGTCACGGTGGTGTCACACCCGCTGCCCACAATGCGCCATGTTCAATTCCATCCTTCAAGGACGTACCATGATCCGCAAAGCGACCATTCAGGGTTTCCTGGCCGCCGCAGCCCTGGTGTTCGGCGTGCAGGCGCACGCCGCCGACAT